>JAPKAX010000001.1 GCA_028825025.1 Rhodospirillales bacterium
ATCGAGCTTCTGCGTAAAGTTCTGGCTTCAGAGACACTGAAACATTTGCAGTTCATAATGGTTACCACAGAAAGCTAAACCCTAAACATCATCGACGCTAAAGACGCCGGTGCATCCAATTACATTGTAAAACCGTTCTTCGGCTACATTCTTAAAGCAAAATTAGAAAGCATAACCGCTTCCGCCGCTTAAAACTTCTCCTATGGTCATTTATGGTGACAAAAGATAAAGTTAATTTATGATCTTTAACTGACGGCATTTCTGATGACTTCTAATGAAACTCAAACCCCGCACCATATTCATTTAGACGTGTTGGGTGGTATTGCGGGTGATATGTTTATTGCAGCGATTCTGGATGCGCGCCCGGATTTAACCAAGCCTTGTATTGCCGCCATGCGCGCTGCTGGATTGCCCGATACTTGGGTCGTTGAAGCCACTGCAGCGAGAGATACCGGCATGACCGGGCATCGCATGCGGATTGAGAATACCGGGCACTCGCACTTGCATTCCCACGACAACGACCATGCCCACAGTCACCACCATTATTCCGATATCCGAAAGCAGCTTGAAAACTCAGACTTAAAAGACCCCTTTTTGGCCCGCGCCCTTCAACTGATCCAGCTGATCGCAGAAACAGAGGCCCAAGTTCATGGCGTTAATGTCGAAACCGTCGCCTTGCATGAAGTTGGCGATTTAGACAGCTTGGCCGATATGGTCGGCGCTGCGTTTTTGATTGAGGCGATGTCTCCGTGCACGTGGTCTGCCAGCCCATTGCCCATTGGTGGCGGCTTTATTCAGGCCGCCCATGGCCGCATGCCGGTCCCGGCCCCGGCAACGCAATTGTTGTTAGAAGGTTTCAATTTTGTAGATGATGGCGTTATGGGCGAACGCATAACGCCAACCGGTGCTGCGATTTTAAAGCATTTGGTCTCAAGCGACAGCCTTCCCGCCGGGCGCAATCGCTCCATCCATACAGGTCAAGGGTTCGGAACGCGCACTCTTAAAGGTATGGCGAATATGCTAAGAGTTCGCATCTATGAGCTAACATCAAACGCCCCTTCATCCGACCAACAGGTCAGCGTTTTAGAATTCCTCATCGATGATCAAACACCGGAAGATTTAGCCACTGGCCTTGAAAACCTACGCGCCCACCCTGATGTACTAGAGGTTCTGCAAATTCCAGCCATGGCGAAAAAAGGCCGGATGGGACACGTGGTGCAAGTGATTACTAAATCCGCTGCCAAAGATGCCGTTGCTGAGGCGTGTTTTATAGAGACAACAACGCTGGGGTTACGCTGGCGCACTGAAAGCCGGTTGGTTTTGGATCGGTCACTCGTGACAACAAAACAAGGCATTGGTGTTAAACTAGCAAAGCGCCCAGACGGCAGCATCAGCGCCAAAGCGGAAGCCGATGATATTGCAAAAGCAGGTGTCGGACAGTATGAACGGGGGCAACTACGCAACCGGGCACAAACAGATGCTATAAATAAGGATACAGATGACCGCTCTTAACGCTCTTGTTAACTTAACCGAAGCCTTATCATCGCTGGGCCCTGTGGCTGTGGCTGCCAGTGGCGGTGTTGATAGCATGACATTGGCCGTGGTTGCGCACCGTTTATTTGGCAAAGATGCGCTGATCGTGCACGCCGTATCCCCCGCCGTTCCTCCGCAAGCGACGGAGCGGGTGAAAGCCCATGCCGAGGCTGAGGGTTGGAATTTAAAGATCGTTGATGCCGAAGAATTTAAAGACGAACGTTATTTGGCAAACCCAGTAAATCGCTGTTTTTATTGCAAATTTAATTTATATGATCGCATTGCAAGCGTCACCGAATTACCCATTGTATCGGGCACAAACACCGACGATTTATCCGATTACCGCCCCGGCCTTGAAGCCGCCAAAGATCACCAAGTCACCCACCCGTTCGTTATGGCCAATATCGATAAGGACGCAATTCGCGCCATTGCTCGGCATTTGAATTTGGGCGATTTATCTGAACTCCCAGCCGCACCGTGTTTATCAAGCCGCTTACAAACCGGCGTTACCGTTACCCCCGAGCGCTTATTGTTTGTTAATAAAGTTGAAGGTTATATCAGCGACTTATTATCACCTAAAACTGTGCGCTGTCGAATTTTGGCGAAACAAGTTGAAATTCAATTGGACCTTGAAAGTTTCGATAAATTGGATGGAGCCGATAAATACCGCGATCAAATCATCGCATTTGCAGGCATCGATCAATCCCTGCCTATTAAATTCGCCGCATACAAAAAAGGCAGCGCCTTTGTTCAAGCCAGCAGTTGATGGAACTCAAATGTCAGATACCTCAAATAACGATGTTATTTTAGACTTACAGCGCGATGCTCGCATCGGCATGCCTGAAGCCGTTTTATGCACCAGCAAAACGCATGCTCAAATCAACCGAGCTGTTGATCAAGCCTTAGCCGCCAACAAAAGCATTTTGTTAACGCATCTCAATGAAGAGAAAGCTGCAAGTGTTACAGCCACGCCGTTTGATTACGACGCTATTTCCCAAACCGGCATAACTGGGCCGTGGGTTGCGCCCACGGGTACAGCAAAAGTCGCGATCGTTAGCGCCGGGACATCCGACATGCCAATTGTTGCAGAAGCCCAGCGCACATTGGCGTTTCATGGCACCCCGTCTAAATCCTTCGTTGATGTTGGTGTTGCCGGATTATGGCGATTGCTCAACGTTCGTGATGAATTGGCCCAATTCCCCGTTGTCATCGCCGTTGCAGGCATGGAAGGCGCGCTGTTTTCTGTTTTAGGTGGATTGATCCCTAGCTTGATAATCGCCGTCCCCTCATCGGTTGGCTATGGCATGGCGCGTGAAGGTGAAACCGCATTACATTCCGCCTTGGCATCGTGCGCCCAAGGCTTGGTCGCGGTTAACATCAACAACGGCTATGGAGCTGCCTGTGCAGCAACCCGCATTTTAAGCGCCCGCTCAGAATAGCGATTACACTTTACGTTTGATTGACTACCCCCTCATATTTAGAACTCATTGTTAAGATTAAATTCAACCCTTAGGTTTTAAAATTTATATTTAAACCATGTCAAATCTTCTGCGCGCCTTTTTTCCTTCGGCCTTCTGAGAAGTGTTTTTTAATCAGTACGCCAAAAATGCATGCCTTTAAAATAGGTGACCTGATCCTAACGTCAGAATAGTTCCCCCTTATAATAAAAAAGAAGATGGGAAAGCCACAGGCACATCCATTGATATGATGGAGCAAATGCTAGGACTTATAGACACAGACTTATAGCGCGAACGCATTACAATTCTAATATGGGCTCACAGTTACCGGGCGCTCCAGAAAACGCCAGGAAGCGTTCTATTTGTTGTGACCCGAACATTAAAACGCGAAAACTTTTTCAATGGGTTAGCCCAGTCACGCAGGCAAAAAATGTTACTGGATCATAACACAAACCGATCCAGCCCTATTCATTTTGCGATGCCAAACGAGCTTTAATTTTCTGCAGTCCGCGATGATGCCGCCGGGCAGTTATTGAGCAAGCTTCCTGGCAAGAAGCGAACCCGCGTCTCGTTGCTAAATGGACAGTTCGAAATCTAGGATCTATACACAAAACTCATAAAGCCCATTTACACCCTAGCCGGAGGTAAGCATTATTTTGCTTTTTACAAAGACACACCCGAAAGTATTATAAGGCAATTCCAATGCACATTAGACACCCTCGAAGTCAACGACGAATATGATTGTATTCTTGCAAAATATTTAAATTGATGAAGCGCTCAAAGCTGCTAAACCTTGCTTTACTTATTTAATACATACCGTTCTCACTTTCTAAATGCCGGAACCCCTCATCCTATGACCTCCACCCCAGACCACAATCGCGGCATCGTGTTGATGCTTGTTGCCATGGTGTTGTTCACCTTAAACGATGCCATTGGTAAGTGGTTGGTTGCAACGTATCCGGTGGGTCAGTTGTTGGCAATTCGTAGCTTTGCAGCCTTGGCTGTGTTGTTACCCATCGCGTGGCGCAATGGAGATTTAAAGCAGATCATGTCGATCCAACAACCGGGATTACAGGCCCTTCGTTTGGTTTTGGTGATCGCTGAGGTTTCTTGCTTTTACTGGTCAGTTAAGTTTTTACCCCTAGCAGATGTGTTCATGTTCTATCTGGCATCGCCGCTGTTTTTAACTGCCTTTTCTGTGATTTTTTTACGCGAACATGTGGGTATTCGTCGGTGGGCTGCACTGGGCGTTGGTTTTTTGGGTGTCATTTTCATATTTCCACCCAGCGATGCCGTCTTATCTTTGCCCGCGCTCGTCGCCCTCGGCGGCAGCGTTGCATTAGCACTGATGCTAACCCTTACCCGCTCTTTAAGCTCTGGCACCGGCGGGTTAACACTCATTACATTACAAACCTTGGCGGTTGGTTTGGCCGGATTATCAACCCTTCCAGTTGCTCCTTTAGTACCTGAATTGGTGTGGGTAACCCCGGACATATTAGATTTCAGCTTGCTCTGTTTGTTGGGCTTCGTCGCCACATCCGCCCATTTCATGATGAATTCCGCAGTCACATCAGCACCTTCTGCCGTCGTTGCACCGTTCCAATACACCTCTATTGTTTGGGCTATTATTTTAGGTTATTTAATTTGGGACGATTTTCCAGAAACTCAAGCGTTTATGGGGGCATCACTAATTGTCGGCAGTGGTTTGTTTGTACTATATCGAGAGCGAAAAAAAAAGAAACTTAGTTCCCCTTGATTGGTAACCTACATAGGATACATCATTTGAACTAGATTAAAAAATGACCCATAAGGAACGCCCCGATTCTTAACAAACTCCTAATGTTTTCGCCTATTTTATTTGCCATTGGGTTCCAGTTTTAGTTATCAGCCAAAAGCAACACCCGACGGGTGAACCACCATCCGAACAAGCCCCTACTTTCCGTGCCATTAAAGCACAACCAACCACTTTAATCTCCCGTGTTTTGGGTTTTGGCGTCGTTAGCCCCATCTAAAATATGGAATGCCAGCGCATTGAAGATACGGTTGATGGCATCAACAGTATTCATGAAGTAGCAAGCGTGGTGGTCAACGATTCTATATTGCTGGTAAACTTCATCAAGCATTACCATTGCGACACTAAATCCGTTCCAGATGTTACCCCCAAAGCCAGCCAAGCCCGTTTTCGCGCTGTCTTTTTAGCCTCAGCAACCACCATTGTTGGGCTTATGCCAATGCGATCTGAAACCAACTTACAAGCGTAAATTCTAATCCCCTTAGTCACAAGTCTCTGTTTAGGGCTTTTGGTTTCAACCGTCTGGTGTTTTTTTTGGTGCCTGCTGTATATGCTATCTTTTAATATATGGGGTGGGCAAAGCTCGATTAAATCTACCTTTACGTCTTGTTGTTGCGATGGCCGGTGTTTATAGAGTTAAGCAATACAATCACAAATACTGAGGTCCCATGGAACACATACGCCACACAGACACAAACGTCTTTTTAGCACCTGAAGCCCTGATTACCTACGTAACAGAAATATTTAAAACTGCCGGATGTTCCGCCAAAGAAGCGGCCTGCATTGCCAACCGCTTGACCGGGGCAAACATGCGCGGCCACGACAGCCATGGCGTAATCCGTGTTCCACGCTATGTTGACGCGTTGCAAAAGGGCTTAGTCAATGCCGATCAAACAGTTGATGTGGTTACAGAAAACGATGTCATGGCGGTGCTGGATGGTAAGTTTGGATTTGGCCAATCTATTGGCGAACAAGCCGTCGATACGGGTATTGCCAAAGCCAAAGCTCACGGAATTTCGATTATTGCATTACGTAATTCGGGTCACGTGGGACGAATTGGCGACTGGGCTGAACGCGCAGCTGAAGCCGGACTGGTATCGATCCACATGGTCAACGTCAAAAACTCATTGCTGGTCGCCCCCTTTGGTGGCCGCGACCGCCGTATGAGCACATCACCTTTTTGTGCTGGCATTCCGATGCCTGGTGAAACTCCGGTGATTTTAGATTTTGCAACCTCTGCCGCCGCCGAAGGCAAAGCTATGGTCGCACTAAGTGGTGGTAAACCATTGCCAGAAGGATCAATGATCACCAAAGATGGAGAGCTTTCCAACGATCCTGTACATTTGTATGGAGAACAATCGGTTGCTGGCAACCCCAACCCCAATATCGGGCCGGGCGCGCTTCGGACTTTTGGTGATCACAAAGGATCGGGTATGAATTTCTTAATGGAAATTTTGGCCGGTGCATTGACCGGAACCGGTGCAAATGCGCCCATTCCTGATTTGAGCGTCCGCAAAGTTGGAAACGGCATGTTATCGATTTATATGTCGGTTGAGATTTTCAGGTCCGCTGATGAATTTGCCAGTGAAGTTCGCGATTATATCGAGTTCGTTAAAAGCTCCCGCCCCGCAGAAGCGGGCGGCGAGGTTTTGGTTCCCGGTGAAAAAGAATTACTAACAATGGATGAGCGTAATATAAGCGGCCTTCCGTTAAGCCCGAACGCCTGGGCCAACATTCAGGCCTGCGGCGACAGTCTAGGCGTCAAAGCTCCAGAATAACGAAGGTGATCGCTAATCACAGCGCCCCTTAGATTAGACCTCATTGATTTCATATATTATTTCGGAAACTTTTTCTTTAACACCAAATACAATGGCTTCGCGGATTTTTCTTGAAGGCCATAATGTTTGAGTTGTGTCGCCACGCGGAGCACAGTTGATGTCGTCTTTATCTCTATTCGATTATCCAAACGTTGCCGCCAATTGGCGTTTATTTTTCCATTAACGACGCCCTCTTTAACGAAGTTATCAATAAACAAATCACTCGCATAGAAGCCATCCAACCGACCCCAGTCCATCATTCGGAGAACGAATCACTGTGGCTAATTTGAATGGATTTCATTCCATATTTTTCACCAAACAAACGGTATAAAAACCGACCCGAAGCAAACCTGTTTGATTTTTCGTGCAAATCAGCAATGGTTTCTGTTTTTTATGTTTCGGAAGTCTGAACAACAATTCGGCTGCAACCAATCGCACCTAACTAAATCGTATTCTTGATGGCTTTCGTCGATGGTCCCGTGATCGTGAAATCAATAGCCCCCTTAATTAGACCTCAACTTTGCCGTGGTATAGGTAACAAAATATCATTAAAAGGGATACCAGTTCGCTTCTTAATAAACGAAGAAAATCTCCCAAAAAGGCCTTCGTTTTTACCGTCCTTCGTCACTCGACCAAAGGGATAAAAATCAATAATTACAAAAATGGCCTTACTTTCAAATACTTGCATAATTCTTCATGGAAATACTACGATTAAACTAAGCCCATAAATCCACATAAACCTTCGCAGGTACTCACCTTGCATATAACTTAAACATCAATCCAGCATGATCAACATACAACTAAACAGCACTAGTTGAATCATAATACTGTTACGAAATGTAACTGTTCTGACCTATACGATTATCCACCTAAGTAATCAGAAATAATCTCAATAAAGGGTTCAGCGAATTTTTCAGTCTTTGATTTTCCAACCCCATTTACGTCCAAAAAGGCAGTGGTGTTTTGAGGTTTTTGGTAGGCCATATCGACCAGTGTTTTATCGGTGAAAACAACATATGCCGGAACGCCGCGTTCTTGTGCCAAGGCAAGGCGGCGGACTTTGAGCATATTATATAGCTCTTCATCCGATTCGGATAACCCAGTTGATAAGGTTTTGCGGCTGCGGTTTTGACGTTCGGCCGGTAAACATGCCACTTCTTCCCGGTAGTTAAATTCGGCTTTACCACGGGTCAATTTAAAGCCTTTTTCAGAAACGCTTATCCCGCCATGTCCTGCCATATCTAAATCTAAGAACCCAGCCGCCACCAATTGGCGGATAATTGAGCGCAATTGATCTTTGCCGAACGATTTACCCGCTCCATAGTCGGTCAATTGATCATGATTAAATTTCCGAATTTTATCGGTATTGGCACCCATCAACACATCAACAATATGGACTGCTCCAAACATCTGCCCCGTTCCTTCGATGGCTGACAATACTTGAGCCGCAATCGAAGCCCCATCAACCATTGTTGGTGGGTCAATGCAGACATCGCAATTGTTACAGGCATCAGATTTTTCGTCAAAATAACTAAGCAACGATTGCCGGCGGCACGTTGAGGCTTCACAAAAGGCAATCAACTGATCCAAGCGTTTGTGTTCACGGCGTTTATGGTCATCTGCCGATTGTTCTTGATCAATGAACATTCGGCGCATGCGGATATCATCCAAGCCATACAGCATTAATGTTTCAGACGGCAACCCATCGCGCCCGGCACGGCCAATTTCCTGATAATAGGCTTCCATGCTGGACGGCAAATTGGCGTGAAAAACGTAGCGCACATCGGGTTTATCGATGCCCATACCAAAGGCAATGGTCGCGACCATAACGACGCCTGGGTCGGTCATGAAAATATCTTGATGGGTGGAGCGATCATTGGCGTCCATGCCCGCATGATACGGAAAGGCGCGAATTCCATTGGTGTTTAAAAAGATTGCTGTTTCTTCAGTTTTTTTTCGCGACAAACAATAAACAATGCCACTTTCTCCTTTGCGGGCTTCGATGAATTGAAGAAGTTGCTGCTTCCATACACCCCGAAGCGCGACGCCTAAGCGAATATTAGGCCGATCAAATCCAGATACAAACACATCCCCATCACCACCGAACAACCGATCTGCAATATCTTTTTGGGTCGCGTCGTCCGCCGTAGCGGTCATGGCGGCTAAAGCAACTCCAGGGAAGTGATCGCGCAATTTTGCCAATTCTTCATAATCAGGGCGAAACGACGGGCCCCAACGTGAAATACAGTGGGCTTCATCAATAGCAATCATAGCCACTGGCAATTTGCCAAGGGCTGATATCATGCGCGGCGTCATCAAGCGCTCGGGTGAAATATACAAAAGTTTAATTTCTCCCGCCACAACCTTTTTCCAAGTAACCACGTTCACATCATAACTGCGCGATGAATTAAGCGTTTCAGCAGCAACACCAGCTAATTTAAGGGCGGATACTTGATCTTCCATCAAAGCAACTAAGGGCGATACAACCAGCGTCAACCCGCCTTTAACCAAAGCGGGAACTTGAAAACATAAGGATTTTCCAGACCCCGTTGGCATCACGGCCAAAACGTTGCGGCCCGCTAACAGAGAGATAACCACATCTTCTTGACCTGGGCGAAACACTTCATAGCCAAAGGTGTTTTGTAGAATTGATAGTGCTTCAGTCATGAAAAATTAAATCTTCTATTACTTGCTAACGGGAAACCCATCTTTGATCCACTTTGAAATGCCATCGGTGACATTATAAACTTTCTCAAAACCCCGTTGACCTGTCAAAAATTTTGAGATGACAGTTGACCGGTTGCCGCTACGGCAAATTATAATTACTTCTTCTTCGGGGCTAGTGGCGGTCATCATTTGAGAAATGAAAACTTGGTTGAAAGCACCTTTCTTATCAAACGCTGTGACTTTATGGCTACCTTTAATAACGCCCGTTGTGTTCCATTCATCTTGGCGGCGGATATCAACAATTTTCACCCCCCGGTCCAATAATTCTTTTAATTTCAAATTATCAATATTGGAATACCTTGCACCTTCAACCGCCAGCAATTCAACTTCGAACTTTAAGGTCGCCTTGGGTGGGATCGCTTGCCCGGCACCCCGTGAGCCATAGCCCAAATGTGGGGGGATAATCAGCATTCGTTTACCACCAACACGCATTCCTTTAACGCCTATGTCCCAGCCCTTAATTACCTGGCGCGCACCTAGCGTGAACGTAAAGGGCTTGCCCCGATCATGGCTCGAATCAAACTTTTTACCGCTTTTCTCTAGCCATCCGGTGTAATGAACAGTCACCTTTGCATTGTCTATGGCTTCTCTACCCTTACCCAACTTAAGGACTTTGATTTCAATATCTTTTTTGGCCGCATGTGCCGACGGAGCAATAAACAATGCAGCCATAAAAAGAGCTGCCACAGAGACAAGGTAAGCTTTAATCGTGGGCATCGGATTTCCTGTCGTGGTTAAATTCAACACGGTTCTTTTAGGCTTATGTATGACGCTCGACAACCCCATGCGACGTTAGCTTCATGCCAGTCATTGTGCGTTCATCGTTTTGCATGCGCCACGATAACAACTTTTGCGTATAGACCAACATCTGGGCTGCAAACTTTGGATCATCCGCCAAATTGATCAAGTTTTGAGGATCCTTTTCCAAATCAAAAAACAGTGGCGGCAATCCGTTGAAGTGAACGTACTTAAATTTATCATCACGGATCACATTTAAGGTGCATTGATCCATCGATATACCAAGCGCTTTTTCTATTTTCGGATCATCAACACTCCGGTAATCAAATTCCCAATGCACTTCAGTGCGCCAATCAGCAGGGGCATCGCCCTGGCAAAAAGGCATTAATGAGCGGCCATCGCACTGGCGCGGTATGTCCGATCCTAACCAGTCCAGTATTGTCGGCATAATATCAACGGATTCTGTAAATTGAGATACGCGCGACCCTCTGGATGAGTTTGCATCTCTTCGGGGGTTGCGGATAATTAGGGGGATTTTATAACCTTGATCGAAATAACCGCGTTTACCAAATAGCCAATGATCACCCAAAAGCTCCCCATGGTCCGACGTAAAAATAATCAAGGTTTCCTCATAGACACCCGTATCTTTCAAGTTTTGAATTAATTGCCCAACATAATGATCCACTTTGCTAATCAGGCCATAGTAGGTGGCGCGCACTTGGGCGACATCGTGGTCGTACATATCGTCGCCAATGCTTGGATATATCCAATGATCATTCCAGTAACCGTCCTCCTTTAAAGCTTCCCTAATCCACGGATGCGCATGGGCTTCTGCTTCTACTGTTTCAGCCCGAACTGGCATAGGCACTTGAGACGCTGAATACATTTTATTATACGGCTCAGGGGCGACAAACGGGGGGTGTGGGCGCAAATAGGACACATGCGCAAACCAACTGTCCGTTTGTTTGGAAATATATGATTGCACTTTATTAGTCAAAAACGCCGTCATCGAATGATCCGCAGAATATATAGGTGGCGGGAACGTCCGTCCATGGTCATCGGCATCATGATAATCTGTTAAGTGATAAAAGATTTGGCTCTGCTGCTCTGGTATCTCATAACCCTTCGCTTTCAAATCTTCGATCCACGGCATCATATCATCCAACAGCAAGGTTTCAGCCCGAAACCCTGGCAACACGCCTCCATACACAGAGCGGGTCAATTCATCGTGGGACGTCGTTCTTGGGTCTCGGCTGGTATCAGTGTAGCCAAACAATACTGGATCATACCCCGCTATGTGGGCTTCCAAAGCAATGTTTGAATGGCGCTCATCCAACGGCGTTCCATTTCGGCACGAACGATGGTTTTGCAAATACATACCGGTCAGCAAACTGGCGCGCGCCGGGCCGCATGGTGCGCACACCGCATAATGGTTCTCGAAACACACGCTATCAGCAATCAACGCATCCAAATGAGGGGTTTTAACGCATGGATGACACATGGCAGAAAGGCAATCAGCCCGCCATTGATCGGCCGTAATTAAAAGAATATTGCGTATCTGCTGTGTCATCATCGCTCCGGCTATCGTAAATACTTTTAAAAGTTGCGATAAAATTAAATGGTTTTCAATAGATGTTATCAAAGATCTTGATTTTGGCCCCCATGAATCCACAACATTGACCTACCTGGCCAATTGGTTCAGGTATACATCTATATCTATATTACTCTTCTAAAAAATTGAGATTTTTTCATGACGACCGTGAAGCAAATGTATAGTGCCGATGAAATAGCTGACCGGATCGACGCATTGGCGGCAGAAATAGCAACCGAAATTTCAGGCCATTTGACCGTTATTGGCGTGTTAAAAGGAAGTTTCATTTTTTTAGCCGATTTGGTTCGGGCGCTCGATCTAGCTGGGTTGCCTTGCCGGGTGGAATTTCTACGCCTCAGCAGTTATGGCAACAACCAAAAAGCATCGGGCGATGTGGTGCTGATTGGGGGATACCCAGATGTCGACAATGATGGAACCATTTTGATGGTTGATGATATTGTCGATACCGGTAACTCCATCACATACGCCATAAACTTATTAAAAGCCGGCAGCACAATGACCATAAAAACGTGCACACTGCTGGACAAGCCGTCGAGACGGGAAGTGGATGTGGATATAGATTTTGTTGGCTTCACCATTCCCGACGAATTTGTTGTTGGGTATGGCATCGATTACGCCGAAAACTATCGGTCTTTACCTTATTTAGGCATTGTCGAAAAAGAATAAGACGTAGTAAGAAGCGTCTTGTCACAAATATTTAGATTTAATAGTTAGATAACTGGCAGGAAGGTTCGCTTATTGATTCTTATATCTTACCAATTCTGATAGTTTGCCTAAAACGGCATATTTCTAGTAGAAAGAGAAACCGCCCCTAACGTAAGCTAGGGGCGGAATCAGAATTCTTTACTCGACGACAGACAAGTTCTCTGCAGAGGACTTGCCGTTCTGTCCAGCTTGAAGCTCATAAGAGATCTTCTGGCCTTCGTTGAGTGTGCTCAAACCAGCACGCTCAACAGCAGAAATGTGTACAAAAGCATCGTTGCCGCCATCTTCTGGCTCGATGAAACCAAAACCCTTAGTTGGGTTGAACCATTTTACGGTACCTGTAGTCATAGTTATTTCCTTAATAGATATAAAGTATATTTCGAACCACACAAAATGTGCAACCCAAGTCAAAACGAGTACATTGTCAGGAATTTAACTAAGCTAAGCGGCAAACCGATTATTTAGGCAGCCAAACGAATGCAACACGATAAAATGTGTATATACCTTTTTTATCAAATGTCAATAGTTATCGTGATTAAGTTGTTCTCGCATCAAAGTGATACAAGTCAAATTCAATACTTACATCCAAATAAACATAGCCAAACATTGCACTTTACCGCCAAATTTCCTATTGCTAAGCCAACTTTTTTAACTAGGAGAAATTAAATGAGTAAGCCAACACACACATTACGTTCGCAACAATGGTACAACAATCCAGACAATCCAGGCATGACCGCTCTATATTTAGAGCGTCAATTGAACTACGGCCTAACATTAGAAGAGCTACAATCCGGCAAACCGATGATTGGTATTGCTCAAACCGGGTCTGATTTATCCCCTTGCAACCGTCATCACATTGAACTTGCAAAACGTACCCGCGAAGGCATTAACGCAGCGGGCGGCATTTGTTTTGAGTTCCCAACCCACCCCATTCAAGAAACCGGCAAACGCCCAACCGCCAACTTAGACCGTAATTTGATGTATTTAGGCTTGGTCGAACTTTTATATGGTTTCCCTATCGACGGCGTTGTTTTAACCACCGGTTGCGACAAAACCACACCTGCTTTGTTGATGGCCGCCGCTACTGTTGATATTCCAGCCATCGCCTTATCCGTTGGCCCCATGCTGAATGGTTGGCACAATGGCGAGCGCACAGGCTCTGGCACCATCGTGTGGAAAGCCCGTGAAATGTTAGCGGCTGGTGAAATCGATTATGAAGGTTTTGTTGAGCTCGTTTCTTCGTCCGCTCCGTCTGTTGGGTATTGCAACACCATGGGCACAGCAACAACTATGAACTCATTAACAGAAGCTTTGGGCATGTCGTTACCGGGTTGTGCTGCAATTCCAGCGCCATACCGCGAACGTGGTCAGATTTCCTACGAAACCGGAAAGCGTATCGTCGAGATGGTCATCGAAGACCAAAAACCGTCCGACATCTTAACCCGTGAAGCATTCGAGAACGCGATTGTTATCAACTCAGCCATTGGCGGTTCCACCAACGCGCCGATCCACTTAAACGCCATCGCGCGTCACATTGGTGTAGAACTGGACGTATCCGACTGGCAAGACGTTGGCCACGACACCTCACTGATCGTTAACCTACAGCCTGCTGGTGATTACTTAGGCGAAGATTTCCACCGCGCCGGTGGCATCCCTGCTGTTACTGGTGAATTGATCAAAGCTGGTAAATTACCACATCCAAACGCCATGACAACGAACGGAAAAACCATTGGCGAGAACTGTGGCAATAAGCTGAGCGTCAACCAAGACGTGATTTATCCCTACGACAAACCAATGCTTAAGAACGCAGGCTTCATTGAATTGAAGGGTAACCTGTTCAATTCAGCGATCATGAAAGCCAGTGTGATTTCAGCTGATTTCCGAAAAACATATCTGTCTAACCCCGATGACCTAAACGCATTCGAAGGCCGCGCCATCGTTTTTGACGGACCGGAAGATTACCACCATCGGATCGATGATCCAGATTTGAACATCGACGTCAATTGCATGTTGTTTGTGCGCGGTGCAGGCCCGATTGCCTATCCGGGTGGAGCTGAAGTTGTCAACATGCAGCCACCAACCGCCATGATTAAAGCCGGCATCACGTCCCTACCCTGCATTGGTGACGGACGCCAATCCGGTACCAGTGGATCACCTTCAATCTTAAACGCGGCTCCAGAAGCAGCAGCCGGTGGCGGATTAGCGATCATTAAAACTAATGACATGGTCCGCATTGATTTGAATGAAGGCTCTGCCGACATAATGATTACCGATGAAGAAGTCGCAGAACGCTTCAAGCAGTTAGAAGCCGATGGCGGATATCCGATCCCTGAAAACCAAACCCCTTGGCAGGAAATTTTCCGCGATCGGGTCGAGCAGTTTGACCAAGGCATGATTATGCGGGGAGCCGACAAGTACCAAAAGATTCACGTAACCAAAGGCATCCCGCGCGATAACCACTAGTGCTATTAGCCCCCGTTTTATTCCATATTCCTTATTCCCTAACTCCTTGTGGGGGAGGGTTAGGTTGGCTGGATTTACTAAAAAAACTCTCGGCGATACCATATGAACAACTACCTCGTTACCGCCCTCTATAAGTTTGTCGCCTTAGAGGACTTCGAAGCCCTGCAACCGCCCCTGTTGGCAAAGTGTCAGTCAGAAGGGGTTATGGGGACTTTGCTGCTTGCTCGTGAGGGCATCAACGGCACCATTGCCGGGCCAGAGAACCGCGTGCGCAATGTTCTAGCCTACATCCGCGAAGATCCCCGGATGGGCGATTTGGTTCACAAAGAAGCGTGGGCCGAAAAGCTTCCTTTCCTGCGTATGAAAGTCCGCTTGAAAAAAGAGATTGTGACCATGGGGATTGAAGATATCGACCCAGTCCATTTCGTCGGCACCTATGTCGAGCCGGAAGATTGGAACAAGCTGATCTCAGACCCCGACGTCATCGTCGTCGATACCCGCAACGATTATGAGGTTGAGATCGGAACCTTTAAAGGCGCCATTGACCCGCAAACCACGTCGTTCCGAGAATTCCCCGAATGGGCCAAAAACAGTGACTTGCTCGAAGGCAAAAAGAAAATCGCAATGTTTTGCACCGGCGGAATTAGGTGTGAAAAATCCACCGCTTATATGCGTCAATTGGGCGTTGAAGATGTGTTTCATTTAAAAGGTGGCATTTTAAAATATCTAGAAACAATGCCAAAAGATGAAAGCCTCTGGGAAGGCGAATGTTTTGTTTTTGATGAGCGGGTATCGGTTGGCCATAGGCTGGAACAAGGCTCCTATGACATGTGCCACGGGTGCCGCCACGCCATAGACGACGACGACAAAAAATCAGTACACTACGTCCCCGGCATCAGCTGCCCCAAATGCCACAACAAACTCTCCCAAAACCAAAAGGCCCGCTTTGCCGAACGCCAAAAACAAATCGATTTGGCAAAGGCACGCGGTGAAGTGCGCATTGGGCAGGCAGTTCATGAGAAGTAATTTTTTTATTATTGGATATAATTCCTATTAATATTAAATTTGGGGCTGTACCAGATAACACATAAAAAATGTTATCATGGGTATTGTGAGAAAGAGCTGTTTAAGCAGGCATAAACAGGGCCGACTTGTTGAGCATTTTGTTGCTGGAACGACAGCCAGATGTGCCGCTTCACTTGTTGGTGTAAACTTCAAAACCACCGCCTATTATTTCCATAGGTTACGCGCAATTATTGCCTATAACCTTGAGCAAGAAGCCGACATGGTTTTCAGTGGCGAGATCGAAGTTGATGCAAGTTATTTTGGCGGCAAGCGCAAAGGAAAGCGTGGTCGAGGTGCTGCAGGAAAAGTCCCGGTATTTGAGCTCTTGAAGCGTGGAGAAAAGGTCTACACGAAGGTAATACCTAATGCTTCGTTAGCAACTTTATACCCCATCATTAAGCATAAAGTTGTGCCTGACAGCATTGTCTATTCTGACTGCTGGCGGGGCTACAACGTACTGGATGTCTCGGCCTTCAAGCACTTCCGTATCAACCACTCAAAACTGTTTGCAGACAAAGCTAGTCATATCAACGGAATTGAAAACTTCTGGAATCAAGCCAAGCGTCATATGCGCAAATTTAATGGTGTTCCAAAGGAGCATTTTGGACTATTTTGAAGGACTGTGAGTGGCGTTTTAACAACAGTGACCCTTCAGCTTAATTAACGCAGTTAAGACAATGGGTTAAAGGTAATTTGAACTAGTTATCTGGTACAGCCCCTTAAATTTTCTCGAACGCATTCAGTAATAACCTGATTGCGCTCCACATTTATATATGTTTTGAAGAGAGATAACTGAGTATTAAATTGTGTAAAGAACAGGTATCCATCAAAGCGCGCAATATGGCAGAGAGCTTCAGGTTCTAATTGTCCGTACAGTTGGTTAATTGCCTTATAAAAATTACACATTCGCATTTCAATTTCTTTATCAGGAAATTGTTTATACTTGTCATCCCAGTGATGTTTCTCGCCCGTTGTTAGTGCAAAAGTTTTATCTGCAATATAAGTTCTTTCTCTTGAATTATTTCGAATATATGCGGCCTTCGCTTGTGCAATAGATTGTGCAACGCCGCTTGGCCTCTGGCTGTGCAGTAACCTCCCCCTTTTAAGCTTTCTCCGCGAGACTGACCTGAGACAAAGTGTCCACTCGTTTCTGTTCTTTGACAAAAGGTTTTATATGTTCGCCCAAAAAAATTCCTGTCACTGATATAAAGGTTTCTTTGGGTTGTTTTTCAGAAGCCCTTTGTATTCTTGTGCTATTACTTGTGCTTCTACGAGGCTAGATGCTTCAGGTCTTTTTGCCCAAATACCCCTCTCACGTAAGGCATTGGCGAGCGGTACCGGTTCACCATTGTCCTGAACGCATCCTGTTAAAGTTTCTTGAAAACCGTCTTTTGTATCTTTAATTGTTATTTTTATCAGACGAATATGCACGTCCTACAGCCTGTCCTGTGTATACAAAGGGGTAAAACTTTTTTAAAGCTGCCCATCCACTTTTAATATTCTTTTTTAGAATCGATTTCAGGAATGCCTTCTTGTTGATCTAAAAAACCGGTTGTTAGCTCAAAAACTTGGTCGGTAATAACTGCTTCTTCTTCATCTTTTTGAGCAATGGCAGCTTTGGTTTGTGAAATGAGCTGTTGCAGCCGTGTCTCATCAAACAGATCACTCGCCCCAGCGGGGGACATTGCAAAAAAAAATATTAGCAAAAGTAATCGGATCGTCAGAGCCTCATTAGCTGCGTGTTAGATCGCTCCACCCACGTACGGTTTCAGCGCTGCATAGACAGTCGTATGAATGGGCGTTGGGACGTCTTGTTGTTTGCCAAATCTGTGGATCGCGCCGGACAGCCATTCGAGCTCCAACTGTCGCCCAGCGATCAGGTCATTTGCTAAAGATGCCATGATCGGGGCGGAGGTATCAAGCCACTCCAACGTGCGTTCACAAATATCATCAGGGAACGCGACGTCCATGGCGCGTCCCACCGCAATGGTCTCGGCCATAGCATCGCAATAGACGCCGCGCATAATCGGGTCGGCGCGGACGACGCTGGTATCGGTTCGGCTGAGCGCGGTTATACATGCGTTTGATGTCATTAATACGAACTTTGACCATAGCATCGCCTGCATGTCTGAGCTGACCACGGTTTCAATCCCCGCTGCCTCAAGCGCCTCGGCAAAGGCTTTAACCCGTGGGCTAACAGTCCCGTCAACTTCACCAAATTCAATTTTGGTTTTCTGGTTGGTCCGCCTGACCACACCCGGCGCTATCAACGATCCCGCCACATAAGCAGCCCCGCCTAAGCTTCGGCCTTTACCCAAAACGCCATCAACAATAGCCACGCTTTCAACCCCGTTTTGCAACGTGATCACATAGGTGTCGTCGCCCATCATTGGTTTGCATAATTCAGCCGCACTTTGGGCGTCATACATTTTGACGCAAAACAAAATCGCATCGACCGGGCCAACGGTTGCCGGGTCATCCGTTGCATGGCCCTGGTCGATGGTAAATTCAGAGCCGCCGAAATCTTCAATCTTTAATCCTTTTTTACGCATCGCCTGCAAATGAGCGCCCCGCGCAATAAAGACCACCTCTTTGCCCGCCCGCGCCAAACACGCGCCATAGTATGCGCCAATGCCACCAGCACCCATAATTGCTATTCGCATCTAATTTCCTAACGGTATCTTGTTTATTTCAAACCCGGCTTAAACGGATCATCAACGGCTTCAAACGTCACAAAGTCGCCACCTTGTTTCAAATCACCAATCAGGTTTCCGGTATCCGATGTTTTGGTCGCCAAAATCTGTTCCGCAAAATCTTCGGATTTATCTTGTGGTTTATAACCCAACCGGGTTGCGTTGGAATTATCCCACCACGAGCGTGCGTTATCAGACATCCCGTAAACGATTTCATATTTGATATCTGGATGATCCAAGCCAATGCAAACAAGTTGAGCCAAATCGCGCGGGCTCAGCCAAATGCTCATGCGGCGCACATCAATGGGTTCAGTGCCGACATTACCAATCCGAATGCACATGCTCTCAACCCCATATTTATCGGCATACAAACTACTCAACGATTCGCCAAAAGCTTTGCTCAAACCGTAGCGGCTGTCGGGACGGGGCGCTGTTGTGTGGTCGATGGTGTTGGTCCTCTCATGGAAACCAACGGCGTGGTTGGAACTTGCGAAAATAACCCGCTTTGCGCCTTCAAGCCGGGCCGCTTCATACAGATTATAGGTGCCAATGAAGTTGGCTGTGTGGATTGTATCCCAATCTGCTTCAACCGAATACCCGCCCAAATGAATAATCCCATCAACCCCTGCAACGGCTTTTCGGGTGGCGTCCATGTCAGTCAAGTCAGCTTGAACAAATTCTTCATCTGGCCCACATTCAGCCAAGGGGCTGCGGTCTGATAAGCGCAATTTGTAGCGGCCTTTTAACTCTGCACGCATGAATGTGCCAACGCCGCCGCCTGCGCCTGTTAGAAGTATCGTTTTCATTTTTTATTTTTCCTTAAATTTATTGTTTTAAAAATGCCATATCACCGAATGACGTGCATGATGTTTGGGGGTGTCCGTGATCGCCCTACCAGCCTTTAATCAATACCTTATCGCCGATAATTTTATCTTTATAAGATTACATTTTTTTGCCGCGTTTGTGCTTGCGCAAATAAGCCTTACCAGTAAATAACCCCTTAGCAGATATGGCCATATCAAGCAATGCGCCACGGGTGGCCGACATATTAACATGCTCATCCTTAGCCGTTCCACTGACTATATACGGGGGGCCAGGACGACAACCATTGGATTTTAAATTCACCTGAAAAAGTGCCAACAAAAGAGTTGGCTTCTTGAGTATAAGAGAGCTTTGATGATACTGAGGCTAATGAGTAAAGCAGTGACGAATAGGCTAATAACAATAAGCGTTCTCATTCTGTATCTCTATTATCGATAAAATTATACGACAAACATTAGGTCACTCAGAATTAAAGGCGCAATACCTATTTCCTAAACCACAAAAACGCGTTAAGTTAAGCGCTCAGAAATACTCGATCAAGGGCAGAATACGTGATCCAACAAACCCCACCCCTTCTTTATTCTTTCCGCCGTTGCCCCTATGCCATGCGCGCCCGGTTGGCTTTGTACATGTGTGGACAAACCGTTGAATTTCGGGAATTGGTGTTGCGTAACAAACCTAAACACATGGTGGAAATCTCACCAAAAGCTACAGTCCCAGTTTTACAATTGTCAGACGGCCAAGTGATTGATGAAAGCTTAGACGTGATGTTGTGGGCTTTAGCTGTGAATGATCCTGCGCTTTGGCTAGCCCCTCAATTGGGCACCAAAGACCAAATGATGACCCTGATACGGCGCTGTGAAAATGAATTTAAAACCCATTTAGACCGTTATAAATATGCCAATCGTTATGAGGATGCCGACCCCGCTCAGCATCGCAGCCAAGCGTTAAACTTTATCAACGAACTGAACGGGCGTTTGGCCGAAACGCCTTATTTATTTGGCACCCGCCCAGCTTTGGCTGATTATGCCATAGCCCCCTTCATCCGCCAATTCGCCAACACGGATAAGGAATGGTTCACGCAAACGCCGTATCCCGCGTTGCACACATGGCTCGATTGGTTTTTGAAATCAGACCCATTTACAGCAATCATGGAAAAACTCAAACCGTGGCAGCCAGAAGATGAGGTTATGTATCGATTTTAAGGGGTATTGAAAAGCGCCGCAGAAAAATAAAGCGCTACGGTTGTCCCGACCCCAAATTCACTTTCTAAAACCAGCTTGCCACCATGAAGTTTGGTGAACACGTTGGCCAAATGAAGCCCCAGTCCAACGCCATCTTGTGTCACGTCAGATCCTTAACAGGCTTGAGCAAAGGATTTCAGCACATGTGCTATATCTTCTTCAGCAATACCGTTCCCTGTATCAGAAATGCAGAGGACACCCACCCTCTTCCAATTCAGCAGTCACTTTTATCACCCCGTTCGGTGCGTATTTAATGCTGTTGGATAACAGGTTCAGGAGTATTTGGTTTAGCTGGGCTTCATCAGCAGTCAACTTCGGGATCAAGGGGCTCACTTCAGTCGATATTGATGACCCCCCCCCCCGCCGCTTTGACCTGTTCTGCCACCATGAGGGCACAAACTAGGGCCATATCAGCAAGCTGAAACGAGATTGAGTTAAGCTCTAAATTACCCGTTTAAATACGCGAAATATCAAGGATATCGTTGATATAATCTTTATATTTATTAATCCCCAAGGGCCCAAAAATTGATCGCTCATTATTTCAGAAAAACCCATAATTGCTTTGAGCGGTGTTCTCAGTTTGTTACTCATGTTGGAAAAAAAGTGGTCTTTGTCATATTTGCCTCTTCCACAGCCTCTTTCGATACGTGCAGTTCCTGTGTCCGTTCAGCAACACGCTTGCTCAAGTTGCAAGTTCTGATTTTTAAAAAGCTGCTGGCTCGTCTCAAACTCCAGCTCGACCTCTTTAAGTTCAGTGATATCGGTTTTAATGGCAACATATTGAAATGGCTTTCCGGTTCCATCTGCGGGATCAATGGATCGCTGCAGCACATGCATTAAATCTCTCAGTTGGTGTTTCAGACAGAATGGACAACTCGTGGTTCAGCATGCCTAAAGATGTCGTTTTGAACTTTCTGCCAGCTCCGGGTGAAGATGCCCTAACCTGTGGCCCTGACCAGTTTTCAATGGCAAATGAATAAATGGATGTTGGAATGATGAAATCTACCGGGTATGTCGATGTTAAATTTGAGCACGTCGATATGCCGGTCATGGTTGGAAAAACAACCGAAGACGCCATGGGTTCCCAGTTGGCGATCGGTCCGGCTGGTGAGGTGTTCTGTAAAGTGAGACAAGAAGCCGAAGACAAACGCAGCCAGATCGAATCCGCCTTAAGCGATGCCATCATCGCTCAGAAAGCCGAAGCTGACTGCATTGTTATGGTTTCATCATCATGGGTGATTTCAGTCACTAATCCGGGTTAGGTGTGAATTCATCCTTTAATTCTACTGTCCACCCCGTATGATCACACAATGGATAACGAACAAAAACCCAAAGGTTACGGATCAGCTTTAGACAAAGCCTTGGCGGTGTTGGAATTGATTACGGAGCAACGCCAAGCCGT
Source organism: Rhodospirillales bacterium (assembly GCA_028825025.1). Lineage (GTDB taxonomy): Bacteria > Pseudomonadota > Alphaproteobacteria > Rhodospirillales > Casp-alpha2 > JABMNT01. The sequence continues at coordinate 22,071 of JAPKAX010000001.1, forward strand.
TGGCTTGCCTGATTTGGCTGTCAAAATGGATATGCCGCGTCAATCGGTGCATCGAATTTTGCTGCAATTAGAAGAGCTAGGATTGATCATCCGGGATGTGTCCAGGGACCGATTTTTTGTCGGACCTCGCTTATCACAGTTGTCGGTCAACGCCTTGTTTTCTAAAAACCACAGCATGCCAGCCCGCGTCATTTTGCAAGAACTGGTTAATGACATTCAAGAAAGCTGTAATATTGGCGTATTGGATGGCATGGACTTTGTCTACTTGGACCGGATCCAATCGAAGCAATCGTTGCGCATTCATTTAGATGTCGGGAATCGCGTTCCAGCCTATTGTACATCCGGCGGCAAAGTTTTGTTGGCTCATTTAGAACCGAAAATGCGCCGTAATCTTGTTGAATTAAAAGAACTGCAAATCCACACCAAAACGACCTTAACAACGTTATCTGGTTTAGAAAAGTCCTTCAAAGCAGCTCTCAACTCAGGATATTCCGTGAACAATCAGGAATTTACCGCCGGAATAGTTGGTGTTGCCGTTCCGATCACAGATTCCACTGGGCGCGCCATAGCGGCCCTTGCTTGCCATGCTCCTTTAGCCCGAATATCACTAGATCGGCTTGTAACCTATGTCCCAAAGCTGCAAGCATCGGCCCAAAACTTAGGTCTCTATTGGAGTTAAAAAGATCATTTCCATTGACTCCTTTTTAATATTACTGTAAAAAAATTGACACAGCGTCCCATTTTTTACACAAAATTCTTTAAGGACATCACCTCATGACGAAAGCCGCCGTTGCCAATACCACCGATAATCCTAAACTTATTATTGAGGGTTTAATTAAACGGGGCCGCACAGCCATGTCAAAGTTCGAACATGCTGATCAAGCACGGGTTGATGAAGCAGTAACGGCACTGGCATGGGCCATATATGAACCAACACGTGCCAAAGAACTGGCAGAAATGGCGGTTATTGATACAGGGTTAGGCGACGTTGAAAGTAAAATCATTAAGAACACACGGAAAACCTTTGGCACCCTGCGCGATTTAATCCGCGCCAAAACCGTAGGTATTATTGAAGACAACCCGGTGACGGGGATCGTTAAATATGCCAAACCGGTTGGCATTGTGGCTGCCATTGCACCCTCAACCAACCCCGCAGCAACGCCAGTCAACAAAGCGATGATGGCTGTAAAAGGGCGAAACGCAGTGATTGTTGCCCCGTCCCCTGCTGGTGCGACCACAACAGAAAAGACCGTTGAATACATGCGAGCAGAATTGAAAAAAATTGGTTTGTCTGAAGATTTAGTTCAGGTTTTGCCGTCGCCTGTGAACAAAGAACTCACCCAACAATTAATGAACCAGTCCGATTTAATTGTTTGCACCGGATCCCAAAATAACGTGCGCCGGGCCTACTCATCCGGCACCCCGGCTATTGGCGTTGGCGCTGGCAACGTTCCAGTGATCATCGACAGCACCGCTGATTTAACTGATGCGGCGCAAAAAATTCAGGCATCCAAATGCTTCGATAATGCAACATCATGCAGTTCTGAAAACTCCGTCACTATTGTTGATGATGTTTATGACGATGCCATTGCCGCCTTAAAAGCAGCTGGCGCTTATGTCTGCACCCCAGAAGAAAAAATCAAAATCCAGAACACTCTTTGGGTGGGTGGCCATTTGAACCGCCACGTTATTGCTAAAGACGCAGACGTATTGGCAAAGACCTGTGAATTGGCAACCGAAGCCCAATCGGCTAAGTTTTTTGTTGTTGAAGACGAAAACAAAGTCGGTAAAGATCATCCATTTTCAGATGAAAAACTATCCCTGATATTGACCGTATATCGGGTCAAGAATTTTGCTGCAGCAAAAGACCATGTTCAAAATATTTTGAATTTCGTTGGAATGGGCCATTCCGTTGGCATACATACAAAAACCGAAGAGCACGTGCGAGCATTGGCTGAAGATTTAAAAGTCGTCCGGGTTTTGGTCAATCAAGCCCACACTTTTGGCAACGGTGGCAGCTTCACCAACGGCTTGAACTTCACTCTATCCATGGGCTGTGGCACTTGGGCGGGCAATTCAATTTCTGAAAATTTAAACTATAAACATTTCATCAACATTACTCATCTCGTTCGTGAAATTCCCGAAGACAAGCCTTCGGAAGATGAACTATTTGGTGGCCACTGGCAGAAGTACGGAAAATAAATCATGAATTTCGAAGAATTTGCAGCGAAACCTTTGTTAGCGGTGGCGGGAATATCCGTGCCAAAGTCACAATTAGCGACCACACCAGATCAAGCTCGTGAAGCAGCAAAAACCATAGGCGGCGTTGTCATTAAAGCGCAAGTCCCGGTGGGTAAACGTGGCAAAGCAGGCGGCATTCAATTAGCTAGCTCCCCCGATGAAGCCCACATGCACGCAACCAACATCATTGGCATGGAAATAGGTGGCTTGACGGTGGAAAAAGTTTTGGTTGAAGCTAAATCTAATATTGCCTTTGAGTATTATGCAGCCATTTTAAACGATCCGGAAACAAAAGGCCCGATGCTGATGTTTTCCACCGAAGGTGGAATGGATATCGAAGAGATTGCTGAAAACACCCCTGAAAAATTGCGCAAACACGCTATTGATATTCGCGTTGGGCTTCAGTTAGCCGATTCAAAAAGTTTGCTGTATGGCTTGGAATTACAAGGGGCCAACGATAAAGTCGCAGATGTTTTGATGAAGCTGTATGATGCGTACCGCGCCAATGATGCGGAGCTGTTGGAAATCAATCCGCTAATCCAAACCACTGATGGTGATATTTTCGCACTTGATTGTAAGTTTGTGATGGACGATTCAGCAATCAAACGCCACACAGAATTAGCCACCCACGGAACGCCCGAAAAGCTAACGCCGATCGAGCAAGTTGGCGAAGACAATACGATTAAATATATCGAACTCGACGGCAATGTTGCCGTGTTGGCAAACGGTGCCGGATTAACCATGACCACCATGGACGTTGTCCGCCACCATGGCGGCAACCCTGCCGACTTTTGCGAGATCGGTGGCGAAGCCTACACCAAAGGCACTATCGCCCTTAAAATGGTGCTCGAAAAACCCGGTGTTAAAAGCTTGGTTGTCAATTTTTGCGGAGCCTTTGCGCGCTGCGATGTGATGATGGAAGGCCTTTTGAATGCATGGGAAGAATTAAAACCAGAATTGCCCGTGTTCTTTTCCATTGCTGGCACCGGCGACGAAGAGGCGATTCGGATGCTGAAAGATCGACTGGATATGGACCCTTATCCCAATATGGACGCAGCCAGTAAAGCCGCTGTTGACGCGGCGAATGCAGGAGCAATTTCATGAGAATTCTACGCAAACACCACCGCGTCATAATCCAAGGCATCACTGGAAAGCAAGGCACCTTTTGGACTGAACGCATGCAAGAATATGGCACTCAAGTCGTTGGTGGCGTAAACCCTAAAAAAGCAGAAACTAGCCATTGCAACGTCCCGGTTTATGCATCCGCCATTGATGCCATGAAGGTCGGTGAAGGGTTCGATTCCTCCATCATGTTCATCCCGCCCTTAAGCGTTAAAGATGCCGCCATGGATGCGATTGAAGCCGGCGCTAAAAATATTTGCATTTTGACCGAACACATTCCGGTTCAAGACGTCATGTATTTTATGGCCGCCGCCAAAGAACACGGAACCATGATCACCGGGCCAAACACCGCGGGCTCCGTCACCGTAGGCGAATGCTTCCAAGGTTTCATGCCCGCGTTCAACGAACGGATCTTCAAAAAAGGTTCCGTTGGTGTGATGTCCCGGTCCGGTAGCTTAGGGACTTTGATGTGTCAAAACATCGTCTCAGCCGGCTATGGTCAATCGGCATTCATCGGCATTGGTGGCGACCCGATCATCGGCACCACAACCCGCGACGCATTGGAAGCTTTAGATAATTTCGTGGGCACGGAAGCCATTGTTATGGTCGGAGAAATTGGTGGATCGATGGAAGAAGACGCAGCTGAATATGCGCGTTCCATGAACAAACCAACCTTCGCCTTCATTGCAGGCGGTGCCGCCCCGGCTGGAAAAAAAATGGGCCATGCGGGCGCGATTGTCATGGGAAACAAAGGAACTTATGCATCCAAGAAAGAAGCCCTGGAAGGCGCAGGCGTTATGGTTTTAGATACGCCATCACATGTAGGTGACGCACTTAAAGAAGCTTTGGGATAAGGAGTGATACCCTTCACTTACTAATATGTAATGCTTTGTTAATCTGTACTCACTCTACGAAATGGCAACCCAACAGAAACGGTGGCACACAAACCCATTGACCTTCGGGTAACACCAAGGCGGCGGAATTATCGAAAGGATTTTCAAGATATTTAGCGAATTAAATAATGTTTTTTGACCTATGGCGCACTTGGGTAGAGCTCTTTTCCTTCATACCACTCGGGTAACCCTTTCGCGGCAATCTTCCTGCCTGTGACCAAGGCTTTGAGCGTTGGCAATTTCTATTGAGGCTGAAAAAAAGAAAGCCAAATGGGCACTATATTTGGCGATAAATATGAGCGCGTTGAACTATATCGCCGTTTGCAAAACATCCAATAAGCAAAACCTCTCCAATCGATACGTAAGTTTACGTGGATGATCACTTGATTATGGACCTGTTTGTATATACTCAATTAGGCCAATGATTTTTTCAAAATGCACACACGATTGGAAATAGACGATGAAACCAGAATTGTTGTTTTATGGGAGCCCCAAACCCGGAATGATGGACCTACTTAGTCCAAAGTTTAATATAACAAACGCCAAAGATATTTCTGATGACGCCACCTATTGGGAAGAAAAAGCAACTGAAGTCGTCGCCATCGTGATGACCGGTCATGGCAACTTATCCGACGATTTAATGGCAAAGTTACCAGCCCTTAAAATCATCTCGAGCTTTGGTGTTGGCTACGATTCAATCGATGCCGTATCCGCTGCCAAACGGGGCATTGTAGTGTCGCACACGCCAAACGTATTGAACGCCGATGTTTCCAACACTGCAATCATGTTGATGCTAGCGGTTAGCCGGAGCTTGGTTGTTGATGATGCGTATTTGCGCGCTGGTCGTTGGCTCAAAGACGGTGCAGCGCCGCTCCGCCAATCCATGGACGGACGCAAAGTTGGCATTGTTGGTTTGGGCCGCATTGGGCTAGAGATCGGGCGCAAACTTGAAGCCTTCGATATGGATATTTCATACCACACCCGCAGCAAAAAAAATGGCGCTGCCTATCGGTATTACCCAAACTTGATTGAAATGGCAAAAGACGTCGATTTCATGGTTGTGATCACACCGGGCGGAGCCGCCACTGATAAACTCATCAGCCGCGACGTTATGAATGCTTTGGGCAAGAATGGCACCTTAATCAACATCGCACGCGGCACCGTAGTTGACGAAGCTGAAATGGTTAAAGCCTTACAAGACGGCCGCTTAGGTGGAGCCGGGTTAGATGTGTATGAGGCTGAGCCAAAAGTTCCAGAAGCTTTATTTGCACTGGATAACGTTGTTCTTCTTCCCCACGTGGGAAGCGCCACCATCGGCACCCGACAAGCCATGAGTGATTTGGTTATTGAAAATCTATTTAGCTTTTTCGATACAGGAAAAGCCGTTGCACCCGTACCAGAGTGTGTGGATTTGTAAGGACAAACCAACAATTGAAAGAACAAGTTACTTAGCCCAAATACTGGCTTCAATCTGACGCTTAAAATTCTGCCCAACCCATGGGTATAGCGGAATAGTAACGATATTGCTGACGGTTTGACCGTCATTCGATATTGGAAGTCGGTATGCCTTTTAAAAGTGGATGGGCTTATCATCATTGGTTGAATATTCAACAAGCTTGGGGCTTTTGTCTTAATCACTACGGAATACGTATCGATTGAAACTTGCCTAAATCGTTCGGGCACTTCAGCCATGGATTTTCCAGTATAATTTGCCCGAAAAATATCGACCAAACCGCTGCCCCAAAACAATAAAACCGTTTCAATGTCACCATCAAAACCGACAACAATGGCATAGGAAAAAAGCCGGAATGGTATACGCATCATATCGAAATCACGCCACGTCAGGCCAACTGTAACTTCGGGGGTAATGCTTTTCCAATACGTAAATACAGGTTCTAATTCTGTAGGGACTTGACCAGAAGAAACGATTCCTGACGTTATTCCAACGCTCGTATTATATAAATCTTACACATGTTTAGCCAATAACAAGGATATATTACAAGCAGATATGGAAGTAAATCCTTCCTCACCTTTGTAATATGAACACATGTTACAAACCTAGGGACCCCAAACCCAAACAAATGTCTTCATTTCTATTCATTGCACCCGTGCGGATATGTAGGGGCAAATCACCTGCGAATTTGTTAGTGTAAACTGCCTGCGGATTTGTAAGGACAAACCGCTTAATGATTGCGTATAATAATAAAGAGTATCACATCAACGCTTGCAAAGAAAAGAAGGCTTCCATTGAATTCTATTGAAAACCTAAAAACCGGGTTCAAAAACTTTCGCAACAATACATTTGAAGGCAAATCCGAGCTTTGGGAAAATTTTGTCGAAAACGGTCAAGACCCCAAAATAGCCGTTGTTGCGTGCTCTGATTCGCGCGTCGACCCCGCAATCATGATGAACACCGATGCAGGTGAGATTTTCGTCATCCGAAACGTTGCCAACCTAGTTCCGCCCTATGATGAGAATGAGGGATATCACGGCACCAGTGCGGCGCTTGAATATGCGGTTCAACATTTGAGAGTCGAACACATCATCGTTTTGGGCCATGCCTATTGCGGTGGAATCAATTCTTTATTTGGACCCCGGAAAGTCGGCGTTGAAGGCCACTTCTTTATTCCACCATGGATGTCGATTGCCGAACCTGCCCACCGCCGGGTCCGAGCTACCATGCCCGATGCCAGCGAAGCCGAACAAGCAAGGGCCTGTGAAAAAGGAGCGGTTATGGTGTCGATGGAAAACTTAATGACCTTTTCCTGTGTCCGCAAAAAAGTCTATAAGACCGAACTGCGCTTACATGGTTGGTACGTTGATATCAAGGCGGGAACCTTAAGCTGTTATAATGCTGATTCGAATCAGTTTGAAATTGATGGCGATACTTAATCAGGTTTCCAACGCCGGATCATCAATGTGTGTTGGCGGCCTTTAACTTGGACAATTTCAAGCGGACCGAAAGCATCATCAGCTAGTTTGGCATCGACAATGACTTAATTGCCCTTTGCTGCTGAACATAAACGACCCAACACATTTACGGTGCCTCCAATTACTGTAAAATCTCGGCGGTTTTCAGGACCAATAGCGCATGGAATCACCTCGCCTTGAAAAATACCAATCCCAAAGGGCCATGGGAAATTACCACCGTTGACTACCGTTTGCATTTCACGCGCCGCCTGAACCGCCCGTGCACCCCCCTGGTCCCCATCGAAACGCGCCAAAACCGCATCCCCTATCATTTGATCAAAACCACCGTCCTGCTGTTGGATGATTTCGACTTGCAGTGTCATCAACTCATTTAAAAAAGCGACGACGTCTCAATGTGAATTGTCTTCAGAAAAGCCTGTGAAATCTTGAATATTTGAAAACAGCAAAGTTATAATCACACTCTGGCAAGCAATTTGGCCAATGTTGTCAACATTGAGCGCCACATCAACTGCGGTTAAAGAAACAAACGATTCAATCCGTTTACGCAATTCATTTATCGCTTGGGTTCTGGCATTAATATAGGCCTGCGCTCGACCAACGATCTTATCAAGGGCCAGTGCCAAAAGGAGCAAAAGAACCGCCGAAATTTTACAATCGGGACTGCAGCATTGATTGAAATTGGATTCAGGTAGCCAACTAGCTCTTACAATTCAAAGACTGAGCGAAATGAGTCTGCCTCATCAAAAACCAGAACATATAACTCATACTGCTTCGTCCCGTCTGGAGATACTTTGGTGACAATTTCAGATGCCGAATTTTTTATTTCATTACACAAAGAATCCCCATATTCCATGCTGCCAATTTCTTTTGCGTGGGTCGCAAATAATACTGTTCGGTTTAAGTCATAGGTTTTTAATTTTGAGAGTTTAAGCTCTCAGACCTCATCCTCAAATGCTTTCGCTAATTATTTACTATAGACAGCTAGCGTTGTTCGTTCGTCCCCTTGTCCAGACATCAAGGCGTGCCAGTGCAGGGACCTTCTCTTAAACCGCCCGTGTAATGGTTTGAGCCCGGCGCTGAGCTAATCCTAAATATATCTGTTCGACTACGTGGCTGGCAGTCAGACCAATAAGCACAAAAAAGACGCCAATGAAGCGGCGCCGGAAAAGGGCTTTTAAAGGAAACGGTTAGTCTAATGTCATAATAAATTTGAAGACACCTCAAGAATACAAGTTACTAAGTCTTAAAACTAAAACAAAATAATCCCATCCCAAAGCATTTAGCTTAGGGATGGGATTAAAAATGATATTTGCTTTATGGACGGATATAAGACCAGCCATTTTCTTGCAATTCGATCAACCGGATAACCCCTGATGGAACCATTTTCGCTTCCGAAATCAAGGTGACTTTTTTACCTGATTTTTTGGTCATTTTGGCATGGGTATTCCCGCACGCGGAAAACGCAATGTTATCAAGCTCTAGGCTCATAGCCGCAATCCGCGCTTTTACAGGGGACGTGTCGGCACGCAACATGTGCAAGCCAGGGCCATAGGTAACGATTTCAATGTCAACCGTATCGCCTTTCGACTGATAATATTTATTTACATTCTGGGCATTATTTAACACCAAATTCATACGGCCCTTATCGTTTTCGTCCACATGAATGGCAACTTTATGGTTTTGCCCAGCCGCATAAACAGGTGCTGAAAGTACCCCCAGCACAAGGACAAATACCATAAAGAAGGGAAGTAAGTTTCGTTTAAACATCGTTGGTTCCTCACTCATCAATTAAAGACAATTTAGTATAACATTATTAACTTTAAATAGGTACCAACAGGTATGTGATCGCAAATAAATGATTTTATCAATATAGAATGACGCGTTATGCCACAGGCTTGGGCAAAAAAACGCCAAACAAAGAACCTTCGCCCTCGATGCTTTCGACATGAAGACGGCCGCCTTGCTTTTCTAACAAGTCCTTACACAACTGCTAACTCAGACCTGTTCTGCTTTCACCGTTCGTCCCAACGGTCGATGTTTTTTCACCTAAATTAAACAATAATTCGACTTTACTTTGCGCCATTCCAACGCCCGTATCAATAGCGTCAACGTCTATCCATTTTCATTTTGGTGTGACTTTGATCCTAATCGTATCTCCAGCGTTCGTGAACTTAATAGGATTTTCGATTAGGTTACGCAAAACGGTATCCAACATGCACAGCATAAAACCTGAAGACCCAGCAGAGCTCGCGCCTGACTTTTTAGACATTTACGCCTATTGGAACGATTTACGAAACGATCGCTTTGCTCCGTCGTGGGGAGAATTTAAACTCCAAGACTTAGATTTAGCATTCATTCCTTGGTAAATTGTTATTGATGTTTTTACGACCCTTTGGACTTGATTTACAGGTTCTGGGGAACAGAGCGGGCCCGCTTGCAAGGTATGACTATACAGGTAAATCCTTATTTGTTTCGAACCACAGAGAGATGCAGAAAAAACAACGAGTGAATGCCAAGCGGTTATTGAACAGCGCTGCGCCATTTATACCATATTAGACTCCTTAGGAAATAAGGGCGATGCCCACGTCCAATACGGTTTTTTACGCTTACCTTTAAGAAGTGATGGAAAACCCATCGAAAAAATATATGGTTATAGTCGCAATAAAGGGGCCCACGACTTTCTTCATAACGTGTTTGGCACCAAAATCCCCTATACTTTCGATACCTAACCAATCCGTATATTGCAAAGGATGCCCCCATGAACGAAGCTCAATTCAAACAAGAGTTGGCTGAAAAAGTATACGCTGAAGCATCCACAGTGACGTATGATCCTAACTTTTCCAACGACATGCACACCCACAATTTCACCACGTATCTTTTAGTCCAATCAGGCACAATTATTCTGGTCACCGAAGAGGGTTCAACGGCTCATCAAGCAGGCAAAACCTGCCAACTCAATTCAGGCATCGTTCATGCTGAACAAGCTGGCTCTGAAGGCGCTGTGTTCTTGGTCGGCAAAAACAAGGCAAAGGCTTGCGCCCAGCCTTCTTTTCCTAACGGGTGCCCTTTGCTACTTGTAATTTCCCGTTGACGCCATGGCGGTCAAGGAGCCCTTCAACAAAGCCGTTGCTTGTAAGTTCTTCAACGATGCTTTGCAGATATGCAGCCCCGGCCGTGTTCTCAAGCTTCGTTCCCAACGCCTGTTGGATTGTTGTATAGCAGCCATCCACAACGCGAGTTCCATCCATCGACTTTGCATTTTCAAGCAAGGCCGGACGCAGACCAGCAAGCGCATCAAAGCCCTCGGATTTGAACAGTTCGAACGCCGCCGAAAGTCCTTCGGCCCTGTGCAATGTCGCGTTCTTTAAGCTACGTGTGAGGTATAAATCATAAGCCGCCCGGTCTGATACAGCGATCCGCGTACCAGCACTATCCACCGCTTCAACAGTTTGAAATTTTGAGCCTTCCGGAACCAGATACGTCCCCTCGATCTCTACATATGCTGCAGTGAACGAAATGCTTTCGGCGCGCTTCGGCTCGTCAGCGATCAAGCAAATGTCCCAACCATCTTCCAATCCCGCATCGGCCACAGCACCGGGCGATGCGAAGGTCTTATACGATACGCCAACGCCCAACCGCCGAGCAATTTCAGCTGCCATATCCGGCGACACACCAATAGGATCGCCATTTTCAGCCGTGTCTGTCACCAACAACATGTTGGCCAAGTTGACACCGACGCGAAGAATTCCATTGGGGGCGAGTTCCGCTTTGATTTGATCCATTTATGTCGTCCTTATTAAAAAAATCTAAAAACTTATCCGGCCCGCAAAATTGCCCCATAGGCGTGGCGCGGGTGTGGTGTTTGATGTGCTCCTTGCAAAACTTCCAAAGCGCTTCACACCAGCTGGCCGTGTTGACCAATGCTGTAGCGGATTATCGCTTCGTCAGAAAAGGCGGTGAATTCATTCACTTGCAGTCAAATCCGCATCAGCACCCGTTGTTGATCATCTTCCCCCTGCAACTTATGCGCAGCGCAGCCTTTTTAACTGATTGCAAGGCCCGTTCGATATCGTCTAACTGAGGTGTCATTAATTTGTAATTACACGATAAGTCCTTGGAGAAATCAGAACCGGTCCAAACGGTGGCATTGGCAAAAGGCATTGTTGATAAATCTATCATGGGGTCTCCAGAAGGCTTAAAGGCGGAAGCTTGGATCGTTTTTATCCATCAGCCGAACGTAGGAATCAAACTCAAGTTTGCCCGCGGGCAGCCCGTCATTATTTTTCAGAAAATCTTTTGTTAGTTGCACCGATTGCTCTAACACACCATGCGATGGGGTCACCAATTCAGCACCCCCCGATTGCGCTGCAATTTGCACTTCACAGGCGCGCTGCAATCTGAACATTAAAATGAACGCTTCTTCAACAGACTTACCACACGTCAAAATGCCGTGGTTGCGTAAAATCATTGTGTTTTTATTCCCTAAAGAAGCAACCAAGCGTTCGCGCTCGCCCAAATTCATGCTCGGACCTTCATAATCATGGTACGCCACTTGTCCCCAAAACCCAGTGCCCGGCATGCTGACGGGCAACAACCCCTCTTTTTGCGCGGCAACGGCCATGCCCGCAACCGTGTGGGTGTGGATAATGCAATTGATATCAGGGCGTGCGCCATGAATAGCGCTGTGGATAACGAACCCCGGTTTGTTTACAGGGTAATCCGGGCCTGAAACTTTATTGCCATCGTGATCTATTTCCAACAAATTTGTCGCCGTCACCTCGTCATAACGCAAACCCCACGGATTGATCAGAAAATGATCCGCATTTTCTTCTACCCGCAACGTCAAATGACCATAAATGGTTTCACACCAGCCCAAATGATCAACAATCCGATACGCCGCCGCCAAACGCTGACGCTCCGTCATCGCATCGTGCAAAACCCGAACCTCCGCCTGAACCTGGCTCATACCAATCATCCCTTACCTATTTTATTAAGAAAAGAAGTCTACCAACGTAATTCCATTTTTGCAAAGAGAGCACAATATCACCCTCAAATATCAACGCCAACTCTGAGCACTAACTTTCCGTGCACCAACCGAGTTTCTAGGGTACGGAGGGCTTCTGGGAGTTCGTCGAAGTTGAAATCGGTATCGACCATTGGTTTGATTTCACCAACCCCAAGCATTTCAATCAGCCGTTTGTTGACGCGTTTGAGCATGGGGCCGTCACGGTCGTGGCTCCAATGAACGCCCCTAGCGGCAGCGCGGTTTTGTTGCAAGTGGAGACCGTCAAACTTTGGTGTCGTTCCAGATGCAAACCCCACCACCAACAAATTCCCATCGCGCGCTATGCAGCCCAAACTCTGTTCACCAATCACGCCGCCTACCGGATCAATAATGTGATTTGCCCCCCTGCCTTTGGTGGTGGCGTTGATTTGTTGAACCCAGTCTTCATCGGTGTAATTAATGCCAACGTCAGCCCCGTGGTTGTCCGCTGTTGATAATTTTTCGCGGCTACTGGCCGTTGCAATGACGCGTGCCCCCATGGCCTTTGCAATTTCAACCGCCGCCAAACCAATGCCGCCCGCCGCTGCGTGGACCAAAACCCAATCGTTGGGCGTCACCACAACGCATTCAGCCAGGGCCACCATCGATGTTGTATAAACAACGGGCAGCGCAGCTGCGGTGGCAAAATCAACATCGTCTGGAATTTGAATTGCCATATCGCTGCGGACAATCGCTTGTTCTGCAAAACCAGCCCCATCGACTTTGCTAGCAATCCGGTCGCCTTTTTTCCACGGGCCTCCGTCTGGTGTATCGATCACAACACCGGCCACTTCTTGACCCGGAACGAACGAGCGCGGCGGTTGGATTTGGTCGGTGCCTTCTATCATCAACAAGTCTGAAAAATTAAGCGCCGCCGCCCGAACGTCGATCAAAACTTCATTGTCGCCCGGATCAGGTGAAAACCCTTCTTCTATTGCTAAACCGTCGATGCCGAATATATCGCCTGAAACCCAATGTCTCATGACATTATCCTTTTCTATAACAAAACGTACCATAAGGTGTCCGGTATCGTGAACGCGGTTTTCATCAAAGCGCTGGGCTTGTTTATGTCACACTAAATATGACAAATGCCCGTATTGTGATACAGCAAAAATTTGACGACACTCAGAATTGGTGGTTTTATTTCCTAAGTATTCTGACGTATTTCACTTTTAAAACGCGGTGCGAGACTCTTTTGTCTTTCCCAGTTTAAAATGTATCATATTAAAAATAATTTCGTTGTTAAAGGAGAGATCTTTATGAAAAATTTAACAAAAATCGCAACAATTGGTGCTTTAGTAAGTTTTGCTTTCAGTGCAGCCCAAGCCGCCGACATGAAAAAAGTTGCGATCTCAACAATCGTAGAAGTCCCCGCATTGTTAGACACTAAAAAAGGGATTTTAGAAGGTTTGGCTGAAAAGGGATTTGTTGTTGGTAAAAACATAACGTTAGACTATCAAAACGCTAACGGAAACATGCCGACACAACAACAAATTGCCAAAAAATTTATCGGCTCAAACCCCGATATTATCATCCCCATCACCACACCAACGGCGCAAGCCATGGTCGCGGGAACGAAAAATATCCCCATCGTTTTCACCGCAGTAACAGATCCAATTAAAGCAAAATTGATCAATACTTATAAGAATAACGGAACCAATGTAACCGGCGTTTCAGACGCAGCCCCCATTGGCGCACAACTTGATTTGTATAAAGAGTTGGTCCCTGGCCTTAAAACAATCGGATTTATCTATAACCCCGGCCTAGATAACGCATTGGCGGCTTTGGCTGTAATTAAAGAACAAGGCAAAATGCGAGGAATTAGCGTTATGGAAAGTCCCGCACCAACCACCAACGAAGTGATTTTAGCGACCAAAAAATTGGTTGGTAAAGTTGAAGCAATTTATGTTCCCAACGATACAACCGTAGTTTCGGCTTTAGGTGCCATCGTTAAAATTGGCCAAGACGTTGATTTGCCTGTCTTTACCGGCGAAACAGGCGGCGTTGCAAAAGGTGCTGCGGCATCGATTGGCCTCGACTACGTTGAAGTTGGCCGGGTCACGGGGCGTATGGCTGGCGACATTCTTAATGGCGCTAAGCCTGGAACAATGAACGCGATTATCGCTTATGAAGCGGTTAGCAAATTCAAGGTTGCAATCAACATCGGGTCAGCCAAAAAAATGGGCCTAACATTCTCTAAATCGGTTATGGACCGGGCAACGGACATCACCAAATAAGTATTACAGGGCGCAGATGGTCATTACATATGGCCTATCTGTGCCCTTTTTCTTGAATTCGACAGAGGTCTTAAAGGCCGAACTCTATGTCCCTTTATGAAATTCTTGGCACCCTAGAAACCGGCTTTATTTTTGGCCTTGTGGCCTTGGGTGCATATCTTACATTTAAAATTCTCGATTTTCCTGACTTAACCGTTGAAGGCAGCTTTCCGTTGGGCGCTGCCGTTTGTGCGGCGTTGATTGTTCAAGGCGGCTGGAACCCATGGGCGGCAACAGGCTTTGCTGCTGTGGTTGGTTTTGGTGCTGGATATGTCACAGCTTATTTGAATGTTCGGTTTAATATTTTACATATTTTGGCTGGCATTTTGGTCTCGATTTCGCTTTATTCGATTAATTTACGGATTATGGGTGGACCCAACGAGCCGCTATTAAACGTAAAAACCGTATTCACAGCCTTCGAAGATTTAGGCTATCCCGGATACATGATAAACCCGGTCTTTTTGGGCATTGTGGTGATTGCAATTAAATTAGCATTAGACGCTTTTTTGGCCACCGGGTGGGGCATGTCCATGCGCGCTGCGGGGGCCAATCCAGCAATGGCCGAAGCCAACGGAATAAACGTCGGAAAGATGAAATTATACGGCGTTGGTTTAGCCAATGCTTTGACCGCGCTTGCGGGGGCTTTATTCGCCCAAATCTTTGGTGCCGCAGATGCTTATATGGGTATTGGCGTAATCATTGTCGGCTTGGCATCTGTTATTGTTGGGATGTCGATTTTGCCATCAAGAACTATATTTTTAGCCACAACCGCCTGCATTCTTGGCGCTATATTGTACCGTTTGGCAGTTGCGGTTGCCCTGAACGCAGACTTTTTGGGTCTTTATGCATCTGACGTACAATTGGTTACTGCGGTCTTGGTCATGCTGGCGCTTATTGGGCAACAATCAGGATCATCGCTGTTTAAGATCTTAAAAAAGGGAACGAAAAATGATTGAATTAAAAGACATTCACGTCACCTTTAACAAAGATACACCGCTCGAAACTAAAGCGCTTCGAGGCGTTGATTTGGCTGTTCCCAAAGGCGAGTTTTTGACCGTAATAGGATCGAATGGGGCGGGCAAGTCAACATCGTTGAACGTTATGGCAGGGATTGCGCCAGTTTTGCAAGGAAGCTTGCGGGTTGGTCAAAACGACATGACCAATTGGCCGGTCCAAAAACGCGCGCGCTCTATATCGCGGGTGTTCCAAGACCCCAAAATGGGCACTTGTGAAGATTTAACAATATTGGAAAACTTCGCCTTGGCTTATGGGCGCACAACACCTAGGGGGTTTAAGTTTGCTGTTGACCCCTCTATACGATTATCCGTGGCGGAGCGCTTATCGTTGCTTAAATTGGGCCTTGAAGATCGCTTAGATGATAAGGTCGGGCTGCTATCGGGCGGTCAACGCCAAGCCGTTAGTTTGTTAATGGCAACCACTGGCGACACACAGGTTTTATTGTTAGATGAACACACCGCCGCATTAGACCCCAAAACAGCTGATTTTGTATTGCAGATCACAAATTCCATCGTTCGGGAATTAAAATTAACCGCCGTTATGGTCACCCATTCGATGGCTCAGGCCCTGAATACAGGCGACCGAACAATCATGTTTCACCAGGGCAAAATCATATTTGATGTGGCTGGTGCGGAGCGCGATAAAATGACGGTTGAAGACTTGTTGCACTTGTTTAAGCGAGAACAGGGAGAAGAATTGGCGGATGACTCGTTGTTACTGGGTTAATTACATTTAAGGATACAAAATGGCTTGGATTGAAACGGTTCCATATGAAGAATCAACGGGAAAATTACGCAAATTGTATGACCGTGTAAAAGGACCCGATAATAACGTCGACAACATTATGATGGCCCACAGCCTGCGCCCCCATTCCATGGAAGGCCACATGGCTATCTATAAGTATGTATTGCATCACACCAACAACACCGTGCCAAAATGGTTTTTAGAAACCATTGGCGTCTGGGTGAGCTTGCTGAACAAATGTAATTATTGCGTAGATCATCATTTTTCAGGTTTGACCCGATTGGTGGATGACGACGCGAAATCAAATAAAATTTGGAAAGCATTAGATACAGGAAGCTTAGATACAGGCCCCTTTGATGAGCAACAACAAGCAGCGCTAAAATACGCCAAAGCCCTGACCTTAAACCCTGACCAAATCACCGAACAAGATATAGAAGTCCTACGTAAAACGGGTTTGAATGATGGCGAGATTTTAGAAATCAACCAAGTTACAGCGTATTTTTGCTACGCCAACCGAACCGTGATGGGTCTAGGCTGCACGATCAGAGGTGATGTTTTAGGATTATCGCCCAACAATTCAAACGATGAGAATGATTGGTCGCACAATTAAGTCTCAAAACACAATTACCAACTCCTATCGTGTCCCCCAACGTAGCAACGCAGAAAGAAACTGGAAAGGGTTGTTATAAGCAAATGGGGTTAAGTGATTTGATTGCGGCAGATCAGGAAACCTATCAACCTTGCCTTAAGGCTGGCCCGCGACCCAACCTTTAGAAACCAAATGTAGTCTGATAATAAAGTCAATTCAGACAAATTGTTTGAACTAAAAGTGTTGTTAGAGAACTGGAAACCATTTTAATTAAGGTGTATAGTCAGATGCAATATACTATAAATTCAGAACCCTAATATCGTTTGGCTAGAGCCTATGACCCGCCCAATTCCTAAAAAAACCATCGCCGACCTCCCCTTTCTACCGCCGCCTGTGATGGCTGAACCTGACGCCATGTTGATTGATGGTGATTTGCGCTTGAACTTAAACGAAGCCCCTATTCCACCATCACAAAAAACTATAAGTGCCATGATGAAAGCACTGGTCGAAGTTGGGAAATACCCAGACCATTCATGCGATGCCTTGCAAACCGTATTATCTGATCGTTTGGGCATTTCTAAAGATCAATTGTTCTTTGGTGGTGGATCAGGCGAATTATTATTGGCAACGTCTTTAATTGCCATCGACCCCGGCGATGAAGTGATTGTACCCCTACCCACGTTCCCAACTTTTGGCAAAGGCGTTGCAGTATCAGGCGGGCGGGCCATTGGCGTTCCGGTTAACGAATTTGGCATAAATGATGTGGAGGCCATGGTCACAGCAATCACACCCAATACCCGGGTCGTCTATGCTTGCACTCCCAACAATCCAACCGGTGGTTTATTAAGTTCGAATGACATTGCGTATTTATCTCAGTCTGTTCCAGACGATATCTTGTTATTGGTCGATGAAGCCTACCATGAATTTGGGGCCTATGATGGTGGGGCTGATTGTTTGAAAATTTTATCCGAGCGCACCGGACTTTGGGCCGTCACACGGACCTTCTCGAAAGCCTATTCCATGGCCGGCATGCGGGCTGGGTATGGAATAGCAAGTTCAGCCCAATTGGCCATGGGGTATCATAAAGTACGTGGCAATTTCACCATCAACAGGGTTGCCATTGCCGGAGCTGTTGCAGCCTATAAAGACACAGATCACCGCGATTCTTATTTGACTGAAAACGCTCATCAACGGAACCGTTTAAGCCAAGGCCTTGAAAAATTAGGCTTCACTCCCTTCACATCCAGCGCTAATTTTGTAACCGCACAATCACCCCAACCGACCGAAGGCATGGTTGCCCATTTGGGAGAAAATCATATCTTGGTGCAAGCTTTAACGTGGCCTGGCGTGGGCCCTTGTGTTCGCATTGGCGTTGGCAATAACGACGATATAAACACCATACTGACGGTACTCAAAAACTACTTATCTGGCCACAAATAAATCTTTAATTGTTCCAAATTCACGTAAATTATTTTACATTATGCTCATATTATTTTTAAAATTCCGCATACCAGTTTTAATTGTTACCCGTATATCGTTTACATTCAAAAGTTAACTTTTACAAATCGAAACAAAACTATGATTTAGTTTTTTCCTAAAATAAAATGTATAGATTGACGCCTAGATCAGTTCTAATTTGAACCCAGACGGTGTGTTAGGAATTTGCATTGGTATCGTCCATAAAAACCCTGCACATCAACGCAACTTGTTAAGCAATCCAGAGAAACTTCTGCATAGCGCTATGATTAAGTTAGGTAGTGAAGTATTATCGTTACGTGTGTCTGCTGTTATCAATAACGAAGGCACTTTTATTGGTGCAATGACTTCATGGGATGTCATAACCGAACTCGTCACGATAGCAGATGATTTTAAAGAGACTGTATTGGGTATTTCCAAACTGGTATCTTCATCAGGAACAGAATTACAAGCATCATCCCAATCCCTAGCAACATTGTCCGAGCAAACAAATCATCAATCAGCAACAGAAGAACTATCAGCATCCATATCTGAAATTAGCAATCAATTATCACAAGACGCATCGTCCTTATCACAAGCTTATACCACAATAAGCGATGCAGGGAAATCTGTTCGGAAGCTCGAAAGTATGGCTTCTAAAATTGGTGAAATTGTTCGTTTGATTAGTGACATTGCAAAACAAACCAATCTGTTAGCGCTGAACGCGATGATCGTAGCCGCATGCGCCGGTGAAGCGGGCACGGGCTTTGCTGTTGTTGCTTCGGAAGCTAAAAACTCAGCCAACCAAACGGCCCGTGCCACACAAGATATTACAGACCATGTGAGCGGCTTCCAAGATGCGGCGACAGGCGCGGTACAAAACATCGAAAAAGTTGCGGCACAAGTTTTAGAAACATCAAAGGTTACAACATTCATTTCTCGTGCCACAGAAGAACAATCGGCGGCAGCGCAAAAAGTCTCTCGGAATGTCGAGATGGCAAGAAAAGCAGCAACAAAACCTGGGGAAGTTGCATCTGAGGTAAAAAATTCCTGAGATCAATTAGCAGAGAATGCGGTCGCTATGAAAAAACAGCTTGGAGAGTTTTTGAATAAAATTAGGAACACTTTCTAGAGCGTTCAATGGTATTCGCATGAATTAAAACCCTGCGCTTGCTTGATAAGCCAGGTTAGGTAAAATATTATTTAGTGAGTTCAAGCGGTGCGACTTTTTACATTCAGAAGGCGATTATCAACTATGGAACTTAAAACACTTTTAGACGACGGTGTGTATTTAACTGAAGCCGCCGACATTGCCAAATACCGTGTTGATATTGTTGGTGACATTGAAAGCACACCGCGCGGCGTCATGCGCCCACGAACAACGGAAGAAGTCTCTAAAATCATGGCTTGGTGCCATACAAATAATGTCCCCGTCATCCCCCAAGGCGGCAACACTGGGCTTTGCGGTGGCTGCATTCCTAAGGACTTAGACAGTGCCGTTATTCTGTCGACGGATCGGATGAACCAAGTGCGTGATCTGGATGTTTTGGGCAACACAATCACGGTTGAAGCAGGTTGCGTGTTAGCCGATGTTCAAAAATTAGCGTTGGATGCCAACCGGTTTTTCCCAGTTACCCATGGCGGCCAAGGCTCAGCCCAAATTGGCGGCAACTTATCAACCAATTCAGGTGGAAATAATGTTCTTAAATATGGCACCACACGGGCGCAGGTTTTAGGGCTTGAAGTGGTATTGCCGGATGGACGTATTTGGAATGGTTTGCGCGCCTTGCATAAAGACACGGCCGGAAATGATTTAAAGCAAATTTTTATTGGTGCCGAAGGGACGCTTGGGATCATTACCGCTGCAGTCTTGAAACTTCGCCCCCAAGCTGTCAGCCGCGAGACGGCTTTGGTTGCGATAAAAGAACCCGCCGATGCTTTATGGTTGTTACGCAAACTTCAAGATTATGTTGGGGAAACAGTTTCTAGCTTTGAGCTCATGTCAAAAAATGCTGTTGACACTTATTTTTCATTTAAGCCAGAAGCTCGCAATCCGTTTAACGAAAGCCATCCGTATCTATGCATCATGGAAGCTGAAAGCCCGAGCAAATTTTTTGATCTACGTGGTGCTTTTGAAGCCGCTTTAGAAGAGGCGTTTAATGAAGGAAAAGCAATCAACGCCGTGATTGCTGAGGCCGACCAGCATCGAATGGATTTTTGGGCAATTCGGGAAGGTATGGCCGTTGCCATGGTAGAAGACGAAAGCTGCCTGAAAAGTGACACCTCTGTTCCCGTTGCCCAAATTGCCGAATTTGTTGCTAAAACCACAGCCGAGTTCGAACGCTTGGTACCAGGTATGCGCGCAACACCATTGGGCCATATTGGCGACGGCAACATTCACTTCAATGGTCAACGCCCGTTTGATATGGACAAACAAACGTTCATCAGCCATTGGGATAAGTTAAAAAATGCCGTTGAGGACATATCAGTTGAACTTGGCGGCTCCGTTTGTGCTGAGCACGGCGTTGGCCGGATCAAAAAAAAAGCCGTAGCTCGGGTTAAATCTGACGTGGAAATGGATTTATTCTGGACCCTTAAAAAGGCTTTAGACCCAGATGGAATTTGCAATCCAGGTGCGGTTCTCTAATTTTTTTTAACATAAGGCTGAATTAACGAATCACTTTGTATGTTATAATTTGGCATAAGTTTCGATCGCCTGAATATAAAGGATTGTGTTCTTGAGTTAAGATTAAGCCGAAAGCACCCAGTTTTCATATGCAAGTTTAGCAAAAGCAGATACTCCATTAGTTGACGTGGTCCTTGAAAACTTTGCTAGAACATATCCTAAGATCATCTAACTAATTAGCAAAAATTAAGATATTTTTGTTCAGGAGATAGCGCTTACATTGGACCGTATTGTTGGACGAACCCACACCTAAGATGCCATTGTTGACTATACTGCAGAACTTTGGGAACATTTATTCGATTTCGGGGGCAAAGACGAATATTACGAAGTTTTTAGCAACGCGCTTCGACATGGAATTGAGCATATAATGGGAGCTGACGCTCCACCACGTGCCAAGGTTGCATGGCCAGATGGCTGGCAGATATTTTGAGGCATCATACGCGAGGCCGCATTTTCCCAAATGAGCGACCTGGCACCAGAGTCAACCAGCAAAGAACCACCATCGGCTACTCCACTGCTAGAAGAAAAAAAGGGAGCATCGACGGAAGAGATTGAACTTCAAGCTCAGAGCTTAAGTATTGAGGTCTGGAATATCAACAGCGCCGCAGCACAAATATCTGGTGTCGCTACTAAATAAATTTATGATGAAGTACGTAAGATTTCAACTCTGGTTCAAAATCTAATTGATAGTTTGCGCGAACCCTCAAATGAAAAGACAGAAACAAACACTCAGAACCATATTTCTTTTCATTGGTTCAGAGTATTGAAAAAGTAGGTCTAATTTCTAAACGCATTGAAGAAGTTGCAGCAGAGACAAACATGCTTGCATTAAACGCAAAAATTGAAGCCGATAAAGCGGGCGATCGAGGCAGAAGGTTTACGGTCGCTGCTGGCAAAGTCAAAGCCTAGGCATAGCAACCATCAAATGCCACCCAAGAGATTAATGACTTAATTGAGAAATTAAACTAAGGCGCATAATAATTAGCAGTAATGACCCTATAGATCAGTCATCCCACTAACGATCTAAACTTGGCAAGATCAATCCGTTTTTGCGTGCGCATTCAATAGCAATGTTATATCCCGCATCCGCATAGCACATAACGCCGGTGGTGGGGTCATTCCACAAAACCCGTTTAATTCGCCGCGCCATATCTTCAGTACCATCACAACAAATAACCATGCCGCTGTGTTGACAAAACCCCATACCAACACCGCCGCCATGGTGAATACTGACCCAGGTAGCACCCGATGCGCAGTTTAAAAGCGCATTCAAACGTGGCCAATCAGATACCGCATCAGAACCATCTTTCATCGACTCCGTTTCCCGGTTGGGGCTAGCAACAGAGCCGCTGTCTAAATGATCACGTCCAATAACTACAGGGGCGGAAAGTTCACCTGACGCGACCGTTTCATTGAAGGCGAGCCCCAACTTATCTCAAACCCCTAAACCAATCCAACAAAATCCGTGCAGGCAAGCCTTGGAACGAAATCCGTTTGCGCGCCATATCTAACCAGTTGTGTAAATGTTCATCATCAGGAATGAGCTCTTTAACCTTTTGATCCGTTTTATAAATATCCTTCGGGTCTCCAGATAACGCCACCCAACGAAACGGACCAACGCCGCGGTAAAACAAGGGGCGAATATAGGCCGGAACAAAGCCTGGAAAATCGAAGGCATTTTTTTGCCCTTGATCAAACGCCACTTGGCGGATGTTGTTTCCGTAATCCAATGTGGGTACGCCCGCATTCCAAAAATAGAGCATCGCTTGAACATGTATTTTCATAGATGCACAAGCCCCCGCTTCAAACGCTTTTGGATCACTTTCACGTTTTTCGCGCCATTCTGCTAGGCTCCACCCTTGGGGCAAATAGCCATTAACCGGATCATGCGCTGATGTTTGATCAGTCACCATATCGGGCGTAATACCACGCTTAAACATTTCAGGGAAAACGTCCGCCGCCTTGCCTAACAAACCAACCGATAGGGCGCGGCTTTCGGAGTGAGCTTTGTTTAAAATCGGCATGGCTTCATCAATAGATTTTGCACGCTCATCAACATATTTGGTGCGAATGCGGAAATCAATGCTATCAGGATTACACTCAACCGTGATACACGATGCCTCAGCCATAGTCGCGGACAAAGGCTATGCGCCACCCATACCGCCCAAACCACCCGTTAAAATCCATTTACCAGATAAATCGCCACCATAATGTTGGCGCCCAGCTTCAATAAAAGTTTCATACGTGCCTTGCACAATGCCCTGTGATCCAATACGAATCCACGATCCAGCGGTCATTTGGCCGTACATCATCAGGCCCCTTTTATCCAATTCATTGAAGTGATCCCAATTTGCCTAATGGGGAACGATATTGGAATTGGCAATCAAAACCCGGGGCGCGTCGGTGTGGGCTTTAAACACCCCCGACTGGCTTACCTGATTGCACCAACATGGTGTCATCTTCTTATAAAATCTTCAATCCAGCTGCGATTGCATCGAAATCTTTCCACGTTCTGGCCGCCCGGCCAATACCATCATAGACCAGCAATTCGTTGGGATTTTCAGCCACCTCTGGGTCCAAATTATTCATCAACATACGAAGCGGGGCTTAGGTCACCCAATATTCTACGTTCAGTTTTGAGCCTCTTGGGGCGCGGACTTCGCGGGTATTGTGGCGTAGATTTGAAGACATAATTTTATTCTCCGTTACGGGTTCAAGCGACCATCAAAGGCCAATGTTTCTAAATTTAGCAATAACGCTTTTAAATATGGGCGAATTTTTACAGCTAAATCCGGACGGTAGCTCCAAGGCGGAACCTCGTCCATATAAGCGCGTTGGCCCAGTTCCATTTGAATAACGTGAACGCCGTTTGATGGGTCGCCATAATGGCGCGTCGTCCAGCCGCCTTTAAACCGTCCGTTCAGGGCATGAGGAAAGCCGGGCACATCTTTACACACATCAACCACCATCGCTTCTACCAGCGCATCACACGTCGCCCCTTCGTTGGTGCCAATGTTAAAGACGGGCAATTCGCCATCGAATAAATAAGGGATGTTAGAGCGGATGGAATGGCAATCGTACAAAATAGCAACGCCATGTTTAGCTTTTACACGCTCAATTTGTTTCGCCATGGCGGCATGATACGGGGTGTGGAAGTTGGTTAAGCGATCTGAAATCTCAGCTCCATCGGGCTCACACCCATCCAAATAAATCGGCTCGTTATCAAAGGTTGTGGGTGAGCAGACACCTGTTGTATTTTGACCGGGGTATAGGCTTTCACTGTTGGGATCTGGATCGCGGTTGGCATCAATGACGTACCGCGAGAAAGTAGCTTTGACCACGGTTGGGCTGGTCAGCAGCCCTTTATACAAATCATCAATCCACCAATCCGTATCGTCAACGCGTTGCCCCAACGGGTTCAAGCGCACTTTGATATCGTCTGGTAGGTGTTGGCCCACATGGGGCATACCCAATATAACGGGGCTTGAGCCTTCTTCTACGATCACCGGCTTCATATTTTAAACTCCATTGTTGGTAACACGCCATCACTGAGCAGATCGATGAACGCATTGGAACGAACCAGATCATTGCTGCGTTCAATGTCGGGGGCTAGATAACGATCATCACCCAGCGTTGCGACATCTAGGCGCAAGCGAGCAATTACTTTCTGCAATAGCGCGCTGGTTTTTAAGGGGGCGCGAAATTCAATACCTTGCGATGCGGTCATCATTTCAATGGCAACAATGCGGCCCAAATTATCGGTCATATCCAGCAATCTGCGTGCCGCATGACAGGCCATGGAAACGTGGTCTTCCTGATTGGCGCTGGTTGGCGTTGAATCAACTGAACAGGGAGCTGCCTTTTGTTTGTTCTCACTCATCAACGCTGCGGATGTTACCTCAGCAATCATTAAACCTGAATTTAAGCCGGGGTTGGGCGTCAAAAAAGCGGGAAGCCCAAAATTCATCGCAGGATCGACCATCAAAGCAATACGGCGCTGACTGATAGCGCCGATTTCAGCAATCGCTAAAGCAATTTGATCCGCCGCAAAAGCCACTGGTTCCGCATGGAAATTGCCGCCCGATACGATTGACCCATCGCTTAAAAGGATCAGCGGGTTATCGGTTACGGCGTTAGCTTCAATTTGTAGCGTCCGCCCTGTTTGGCGCAATAGGTCTATACACGCGCCCATGACTTGCGGCTGACAACGGATGCAATAGGAGTCTTGAACGCGGTCATCATCAAGCCGGTGGGATTCCCGTATTTCTGATTTATCCATTAAAGCCCGCAACGCATAACCCGCGTCGATTTGACCGGCATGGCCCCGAAGTTGATGGATTTCATCTCTAAAGGGGGCTGATGATGCCATGATCGCATCGGTTGATAAGGCACCGGATACTAAAGCCGACATGGCACAGCGCCACGTTTCAAAAAACCCTGCCAATGCCAATGCAGTGGAAACTTGAGTACCATTAATCATGCCCAATCCTTCCTTAGGCCCTAGCACTATGGGTTCTAATCCTGCTTTTTTAAGCGCTTCAGCACTGGTCATTCGTGCGTCCTGATAGATAGCTTCTCCTTCGCCGATCATGGTCGCAGCAAAATGTGACAAGGGGGCCAAATCACCCGAAGCACCAACCGATCCCTGACCGGGAATAACAGGGCTAACGCCTTTTTCTAACATGTTTTGGATATGCTCAATAATTTCCCAGCGCACCCCCGATGCGCCCCGACCCAATGACATTAATTTCAATACCATGACCAAGCGAACGATGTTTTCAGATAACGGCTCACCAACGCCACAACAATGGGATAAAATTAAGTTACGCTGTAACTGAGTAGTATCTTCAGGCGGAATACGAGTGCTGGCAAGCTTTCCAAAACCCGTATTTACGCCATAAACAGCGGCATCACCATTAGCAGCATCGCAAACAATTTTAGAAGCAGCTTCAATATTGGGTCGGAAATTTGGGGCCAATTTAACGGCAGGGCTTTGCCAATAAAGAATACCAAGATCGGCTAACGTCACATGGCCCGGTTTCAAAATCATTTCTGCGGTCATTTCATCTCCCCTCCGGCAATCCGCTGATACAAAGGGTTGAACCCAATTGCGTAACTCAGTTCAACCCGGTTATCGGTATCCCATATGGCTAAATCACAGACTATCCCATCGTCGATAGTACCGATAAACCCATCACGTCCCAGTGCTTTAGCCGCATTGCGCGCGATCCCAGCCAAGGCTTCAACCGGGGCCATTTGGAACAGCGTACAAGCCATATTCATGGCGAGCAGAATTGACGTCAATGGCGATGATCCGGGTTTACAATCATTAGTAATCGCCATGCTAACATCATGTTTTTGGAACAAATCAAACGGCGGCTGATTAATATCGCGCAAAGAATAATAAGCACCGGACAATAACACTGCCGCCGTCCCTGCTGCTTCCATGGGTTCTATTCCAGCTTCGTCCACATGTTCTAAATGGTTCGCCAACAAACCACCGAACTCAGCGGTCAATGCCGCACCACCGAAATTGTTTATTTGTTCAGCATGAAGTTTTATTGGTAAGTCATGGACTTTCGCCGCTTTAAATACCCAGCGGACCTGATCTATTAAAAACCTAATTCCTTCACAAAACGCATCGACACAATCAGCCAACCCCAATTTTGCGATAGCTTGTAATTGGGTATTACATACGTCATCAATATAAGTCTCTTCATCGCCATTCGCTTCTGGTGGTAAAGCATGCGAGTCCAAATATATGGTAAGTACCCGAACATCGCGAATGTCAGCCAAATCGCGTGCAGCTTCTAGCATTTTAATTTCAGTTTCTGTATTCAAGCCATAACCCGATTTAATCTCAACCGGGGCAAAGATTGATCGATCAACTGCTGTTTGCTTGCTTGGTGGGTTGCGGCTACGGTTGAGATAATTCCACCGTCTGCGTTGGGTATTTCTTCGTAAGACGCCCCGTTTAAGCGCTTTTCAAACTCTTGGGCGCGTTTTCCAGCATGAACCAAATGGGTGTGGCAATTGATCAAGCTAGGCGTAACCCAACGGCCCTCAAAATGGATCTCTTCTTCAACCGGTATATTGGGTAATTTATCATCTGGGCCAACCCAAACAATATTGCCGTTTATACAAGCAATTGCACTGTTTTCAATAATTCCGTAGCCACTACGATCAATGGTGGCAAATCGAAAATTTTGCCATTCACGGTTGATTTTAATTGCCATTTATATTTCTCCGTTCAATTGTATATACAATTAACTTGGCGTGTCGACAAGCCTATTGTATGTATAATTAAACGGGATGGGAGTCTAAATCGCAGTGCGGTATTTTTTTGAGCATGCGTTGTTAGCAGAGAACTGGGCTAAGGACGTATCTGTTGTGTCGGATGCCAAAGGCGACATCACATCCGTAACCCCAAACACAAAAGATGTTCGCTCAGACCACCGTGCAAAAATTGCCTTGCCCGGTTTGCCCAATGTTCACAGCCACGCCTTTCAACGAGCGATGGCTGGTATGGCTGAAGTTAAGGGCGCAGGCGATGATAGCTTTTGGACATGGCGCAAAGTCATGTACCAATTTTTAGAACGCCTAACACCCGACGATCTATATGCGATTGCGTCTTTAGCCTATTGTGAGATGCTAGAATCTGGCTTTACCGCTGTATCCGAATTTCATTATTTGCACCACGATGCCTCAGGGTCTGCGTATAATGACATAGGTGCCATGGCTTTTGCGATAGCGGAAGCGGCACAAACATCAGGTATCGGACCGACGTTTTTGCCGGTGTTTTATGCCAACAGCCAATTTGGCGGAGCCCCACCAACTGACGCCCAACGCAGGTTCGTTAATTCTCCTGATCAATTCGCAACTCTGCTCGACCGCATAGATCATATTGCCACCAGCTTGCCCGACGCCCAAGTGGGCATTGCGCCGCATTCTTTACGCGCCGTTACACCCGAAAGCTTGGCCGAGGTTTTGACCCTAAAACCAAACGGCCCCCTACACATCCACATTGCCGAGCAAACCAAAGAGGTTGATGATTGCATTCAATGGTCGGGCCAGCGCCCGGTGGAATGGTTGCTCAATCATCAAAACATCGATCAGCGCTGGTGCTTGATCCACGCAACCCACATGACACAAACAGAACGACAAACCATTGCCCAGTCAGGCGCGGTTGTGGGCCTGTGCCCAATTACCGAAGGCAACTTAGGCGACGGAATATTCCCGGGCGTTGACTATGTTCAGGACGGCGGGCGCTTTGCAATAGGGTCAGACAGCAATGTTTTAATTAATGCGGCGGAAGAATTACGCACCTTAGAATACACGCAACGCTTTCGAGACCGGGGCCGCAATCTATTGGGTACAGATAACACGTCAACCGGGCGGGCCTTATTCGATCATGCTTTGTCTGGTGGAACGCAAAGTTTGGGCCGGAAAATTGGAAAAATAGATGTTGGATTCCGAGCTGACATTATAACCTTAAACACAGACCACCCTGCCCTTGTCGCCTTAATCAACGACGGCTGGTTAGACGGTTGGATATTTGCCGCCAATAGCCCCGCCATTTCAGACGTATGGGTTGGCGGGAGGCATGTTGTCAGCGAAGGAAAACATCATAAACGCGATCAAATAAGAGCCCACTATTCACAGACAATGAAACGCCTAACAACATGAACAAGCACCCCCTCAATATATATGAATTGGACGGGAACGGTCCATTGTTTCGGCAAATTAACCGTGCCATTTCTCGGCCTATATTGTCGGGCAAAAATGCGCCGGGAACACGGCTTCCGTCCGAGCACGCGTTTATGGAAATGTTCAGCACATCGCGCATGACCGTTAACCGCGCCTTGCAATTATTAGCAGACGACGGCTTGGTTACCAGACATCGGCGCAGTGGTACTTTTGTAGCAAATCAAGTTGTTGAGCATTCGGTGATGGAGCTGAAAGATATTGTTGATGAAGTGGAAGCATCGGGCGCTGTATACGAGTATCAGCTTTTAGATTTGAAAACGATTACTGCAAATGCTGAGTTGTCCGAAAAATTAGGGACAAAAAAAAGAGCCATGCTTTTGTATATTTTGTGCCGACATTACAGCGACAAAAAGCCGATCTTGATTGAACAACGCTATATCAATATTTCTGCTGCGCCTAAGTGTTTAGACGAAAGTTTTTCAGATACTTCCCCCGGCCATTGGTTGATTAAAAACGTGCCTTGGTCCATGGCTGAACATATAATTTCAGCCCTGAACGCAACCGATACCATAGCAGAATATTTAGAGATCATACCCGGCGACGCCTGCTTATCGGTAGACCGAACCACATGGCACGACGGGGGGCAAGATGGTGAGAAGATTACATGTGTAACGCTGACATACCCTGGTGACAAACATCGACTGATCAGTAAGTTCACGCCAGGACAATAATCACTTTTCCGGCTGAGTTTTTGTGATAATCCGTTTGGCGAATGCTGTATCAACTTCTTCGGCGGCTTGGGTAATGATTTCAATTTTTAATAACAACGTACGCCAAGCCGATACTTTGGCGGGCATTTGAAAGTCGGCACGGGACAAGCCAAACTTCCTTTCAGCGATATTAAATGTTGTGGAGAATGTTAAATCCGCAACGCTTAATTAAGCCCCAGCTGAATAAGGACCCATAGGTATGATCTCTGTCATCCGCTCTAAGCGATCTATCATCAAGTTTGCCGCATCTTGGAAAGCTGTTTCTTCAACTTGATAATCAGTAACTAACTTAAACAGGGAACGTATCACCGCGGGTCGCTTGCTCGACTAAATAAGCCAATGTCGAATTACAAATTTTTGAGTTCTGGTTATTAAGCAAACTAACAATCACATCTTCTTTACCTGTTTCAACCAAAGCATCAGAAACGCTTTCGCTGATTTCTTAACGCAAGGTTATTTCCAAATGATGTTCTTTTGTTCTCTGGTGGATGATCTTTATGAGATCAGTATCTTTCAGCACGCATGAGTGTGTTAAAATAGGGAAGGCAATCTGAATTGTATCACTGGCTAAATAAATAGCTAAGGATTAAGGAATATCATCGTAGTCGGCTATTTGATCACTAATCGATTGGCGGATAGAAACTTCAGCTTCTTGAAAAAGTGTCTCTATTACTTTGAGCATCAAATCCTTTTCCAATCACTCAGAACAGTTTTCTAGTCTTGAAAAAGGTCTTTAATAACAGTAACCAGCTCATTTTGGCTATGAACCGAGCGATCACGAGCAAGCTCGATTAAGTATTCAATGTTATTTTTGTGCGCGTCCATTAACTCTATCTTCACCCAAAGCCCCCTGGCTCGGTCTACACGAGATATATATATGGCCGAAATGACAACCATATGAACATAACATTGTAATGATATTAATTAATGTAACGGCATCGAAAAAGCAAAAGAACGGAGGGTATGAAGCTCAGCCTTATTACAAAGTCAAAGCCTTGGCCGGATGGGCTGGATCATCTGCACACCCATTGATAGATTGATCCATATTTACAAGCGACCCAGTCATCATCCCTGATTCTGGACCCGCTAAAAAAGCAATGGTTCTGGCGACTTCTGTTGGCTCTAACAAGCGCCCAAACGGTTGAGCTTCTGCAGCCACAGCAAGCCAATCATCCGGAGCGTCATGAACCTTTTTTTGGATTGCGTGTTCGCCAGGCGTATTCATCCAACCAATATTCAAGCCGTTCACCCGAATGCGATTGCGCAACAAGGAATGAGCGGTGTTTTTGGTAAACACTTCCATCGCCCCTTTGGACGCTGAATAGGCAGATAAAAACGATTGTCCGCCCAAACCTGACATCGACAACACATTAACGATAGAGCCTTGAATGTCATCGCGGATCATCAATTTAACAGCATCCTGAGTCAGAAAATAAGGAGCACGGACATTGATCGCAAACATCCGATTAAACAGCTCGGAGCTGGTATCAATCAACGTTCCCCGATCTGTAATTGCGGCGCAATTGATCAAATGGTCCAGCCAACCAAACGTTTTATCCGCCGCATCAATAACCGCCCGGCAGGCATCCACTTCACTTAAATTAGCTTCTACATAAACGGTTCGGCAGCCGTATTTCGTCAGCTCATCAGCAACCCGCTTACCGTTGGCTTTGTTACGCCCACAAATAACCAAGCCGCCGGCTCCGCGCTCAGCAAACAAACGGGCTGTGGCTTCACCTAAACCTTGTGTGCCACCAGTAATAACAGCAATTTTTCCATCAAAGGGCCTATCCATAATTTTACCTTTTATACGCCAATACGTTGCATTTTGCGGCCCGGCATATGATCAGCCTGGGCAGAGCGGACTTTTCGCGTTCGCTCACTTTTGGAACAACAACGTCCCACCAGGCGTCGCCACTTGACCATACATAGGCATTGGTGGTGACGCAAATAAGAGTTGTCCTATCCGTCGTTTTAGCCGATTTCAGAGCAGCTTCTAAGTCAACAATGCTTTCAACGTTACGGGTTAATGCACCCATAGAAGCGGCGTGTGCGGCAAAATTGACCTTGACCAAATCCTTAATACGAAAATCTTCCAATTGGTTATTAATTGACTTTACATCTTTAAATTTTTGCAAGCGATTGATCACGCTAAAGCTGCCATTATCGCATACAACAAGAATAATGTTATGACCCGTCAGTACGGTTGAATAAATATCAAAATTCATCATCAAATACGATTCGTCCTCGCACAGGGCAATCACATCGTGCGATGGGTCTGCCAATTCACAACACTCCATAATCATAATCATAAGGTTCCCGGTGATTTAATTCACCAGTTTTTATTGAATTCACCCGGCAAACCACCCCCCGCCGTTAGGACCAAATCATCATCAGCCGCAACCGAATTCTCAACGCTTAACATTTGCGCATACGACATCGGGTTGGCATTGGTTGGCTCTATGGCTTCATCAACGATTTGGTTCGATGTGACATAAAGCTCTGGCGCGCGTGCCATGTGGATTTCATCGACCCGCCAGTCGCCCAAATTGGCCTCGATTTCACTAAAAAATTCACTGGCATCACCAATCACCCGCACCGCCCGATGTTTGACCTTATCGAAGCGCACCGCGTTGATCAATAAAAACTGAGCATCTTCAGCAAAAACCGTCCACAAGCCGGTTGTGAAATCTTACAAACGCGTAACGACCTAAATCAGCAAAAGCGTTAGCAGAAGATGAGCCAACAACACCGACGGGGCCTATGATATTGGGGTAACAGTGTGTCATGCAGCTCCACCCGGCAATGTTTTCACTAATTGGAATGCCTCGACTTTTGGTAAAATTCATTAACACCTTTTCAGCGCCGGAATAACGCACGCCGCCGCCTGAAATAATCAATGGTTTTTTAGCACTTTTAAGCAGCTAAACCGCATCGGAAACCGACGCCAAATCAGAACGTTGGCGGGGTATGCGGTGCAAGGTGGGCTTAAAAAACGCTTAGGGGTAATCAAATGCGCTTTCTTGGATGTCTTGGCACAAGCCAATAAACGCCGGGCTACAATCGGCCGAGCCAACATCACAGCAACGGCTTGGAGCAAAGACGATATAATTTGTTCCGGCCCCAATAGCGGGTGACGGCTTTAAAACCATCGTTGACGCTTATTGTTGGGCTATTACAATGCTTTGTTTGTTGCAAAACCAGTTCTGTGTCGGCTTGCAAACGAATCGTCAGCAATCAACAACAACGGCAAGCGGTTAGCATGAGCAAAACCCGCAGCCTTGGTCATGTTTGTAGCACCGGGGCCGATGGAGCTGATAGCGATCATAATTTGGCGGCGCAATTTAGCCTTTCCATAAGCAACGGCGGGCAACGCCATGGAGTGTTAATTTTGCCCACACCATGTGGGCAATTGGTCCTGCACCCGTTCCAACGCTTCAGCTAAACAGGTCACGTTTCCATGGCCAAAATTGCCAAAAGCACCCCCAAACAACGGAACTCTTTGTCCATCGATTTCAGTGAATTGGTTACATAAATAGCGGACCAACGCCTGCGCCATTGTTAATCGAACAATGCTAATATATCTTCCCCAAAGTCGTGATGGATCAGCCGTCAACTGGATGTATTATAGATATCGTAGCGAATTACTATTTTTGTTTAAAGGGAGTTTAATATGATCAAAATGGCGCTTTTTGGCTGTGGTCGCATTGGCCGCTTACATGCCCAAAATATTGCTCAAAACCAAGGCGCTGAACTGATGCAGGTTTATGACGTGCAACAGCTATCCACTGATCAATTGGCCACCCTTCATAACTGCGAAGCCGCTCTGTCTGTTGCGGCAATATTAGCTAATTCCGACATTGATGCGGTTTTAATTGGCACATCAACGGATACCCACGCGGATTTAATAGAAAAATCAGCCAAAGCGGGCAAAGCGATTTTTTGTGAGAAGCCTATTGATTTAAGCCTCGATCGGGTCAAGCAATGCGAGGCAACAATTACGCCGTATAACGTACCATTTCAAATTGGTTTTAATCGGCGGTTCGACTCCAGCAATAAGTCTGTAAAAAATGCCTTGGTGACAGGTCAGATTAGTGATTTACAACAAGTTATTATCACATTGCGCGACCCCGAAATGCCCCCCCAAAGCTATATGGAAACATCGGGCGGCATGTTTCGCGACATGACCATCCACGATTTTGATTTAGCGTGGTTTATGTTGGTGGAAGAACCAACCGAGATTTTTACATCCGCAAGCGCGCTCGTGAACCCCGAAGCGTGTGCCGCTGTTGGTGACATAGATTCCGCCATGATCCAAATGAAAACCGCATCCAGTAAATTATGTCAAATCAACAATTCCCGCCAAGCCGTCTATGGATACGACCAATGGGTTGAGCTTTTTGGTAGTAACGGTATGTTGATTTATGACAACCAACGCCCCCATGACTTAAAATCTTTCAACGCCACTCAAACCGGAAAACCTAAACCGTATCAGTCCTTTTCCTTAGAGCGTTACGCAGAAGCTTTTGTTACCGAATTGAACGCTTTTATTGATTGTGTATCTAATAACAAACCAACGGAAGTTGGATTTGAGGATGGGGCCAAAGCCTTGGCCTTGGCAGAAGCTGCTTATCAACCCTTAGAAACTAGAAAATCCGTTCACCTATAAATGCCCGAGGACACCCTATGTCTTACACCCCCTTCGAAGATTACCCGGTCAATTTAACCGCCGTCGATATCAGCCCCTACAAAGCGGGTAACACCGGAGTTGACTATATCACCACGTTTGATAGTGGCGAGCCGGGTTTGCATGTTATGATATCAGCGATTCTTCATGGCAACGAAATTTCAGGCGCGATCACGCTCGATCATTTGTTAAAAAAGGACGTCCGCCCCCTGGCCGGGAAATTGAGTTTCGCCTTCGCCAACCCTGAAGCTTATTTGGCCTTTGATCCCAACAACCCTTGGGCAAGCAGGTACATTGACGAAGACATGAACCGCGTTTGGTCGGAAGACGCATTAGGTAGTGGGCGCACGTCGCTTGAACTTGAACGCGCCCGCCAAATGCGCCCAATCATTGATCAAGTCGACATGCTTTTAGACCTGCATTCGATGGAACACCCGATCCCTGCAATTATGATGGCGGGCAGGCACGCTAAAGGCCAGCAATTGGTCAAAGATATGGCAACACCTGAATTTGTTATATTGGACCGGGGCCACTCTGCTGGCAAACGTTTGCGCGATTATGGTGAATTTGATGACCCCATGAGCGGCCGAATTGCGCTTTTGTTTGAAGCCGGACAGCATTGGGAAGAAGACAGTAAAATTATTTCCATCGATATGGCGTTGCGGTTCTTAAAGCTGTTTGGGACCATCGACTTGGATACCTTGATGGATGATCATTTGGAATTACCCGAAGATCAAAACTTGATTGAAATGACCCACCCCATCACCATCGCCACAGACAGCTTCCGTTGGGCGGATAATTTTACGGGGCTTGAGTGTTTTCAAGATGCAGGGTCGCTTATTGGTTGGGATGGGGATAAAGAAATATGCACCCCGTATGACGATTGCATCCTGATCATGCCGAATTCGAGTTTACACAAAGGCGGAACGGCTGTGCGCTTAGGCAAGCAGATTAATTAAAAGTCATTTGCTTATAACGCCGTATATGAGCATCTTTGTGTCAACAGAATTAAACCCAAACAGGTAGATATAAATCATGAGCACAGACCCCGTTATTCTTCACCATTACCCGCAATCACCAGTCACTGAAAAAGTCCGGGTGGTGCTTGGAATGAAGGGGTTGAGCTGGAAATCCGTCGATATTCCAAGGCTCCCTCCAAAACCAAATTTAACGGCCCTGACCGGGGGCTATCGCTTAACGCCTGTGATGCAAATTGGGGCTGATATTTATTGTGATACAAAGTGCATTATCCGTGAATTGCAACGCCGGTTCCCATCCCCAACTTTGTTTCCGGGCGGAGCCGAAGGCATGGCGTGGGGCGTTGGTGAATGGACGGATGGACCGCTGTTTAAAGACGTTGTGACCGTTGGCTTGGTCGAAATGATACCCAATATGCCGCCAGAATTTTTGGCAGATCGGGGCCCGCTTTATTTTGGTGATGGTTTTTCAGTTAAAGATGTCAAAGCTAATTATCATCATTGTTTAGCCAATATTCGGGCTCAATTTTGTTGGATGAACGAACGCCTACAAGCCCGCGATTTCATGTTGGGCTTTGAGCCGGGCCTACCAGATGCATTAGCGTACTATTTGGTTTGGTTCTTGCGCGATCGAATGAACGACGATGGACACTTTTTATCGCAATTTGAAAACCTAATAAAATGGGAACAGCGCGTTAAAGCCATTGGCCACGGCACGCCTGAAACCTTTAGCGATTTGGACGCACTAGAGATCGCTAAAAATGCAACACCTCAAAAACCCCAGCAAGCCGATTCCGATGATCCCTTGGGCTTAAGTATTGGCGATCAGATCAGCATAACACCAGCACACGGTGGCGTATCTGTTCAGGGCGCGCTAAACAGCATATCTGCCAATCACGCGACCCTATTGCGAACCGACGATTTGGCCGGCGATGTTTGTGTGCACTTCCCACGGGTTGGATACCGAATCACGACTGATTAGAGGTTTATCATACATCAATGCGGCAATCCCCTAAGCCTGCTATACATAAACACTCATGCATAGTCGACGATCCATCATCTGATTGAAGGAGGGAAATATGTTTGCGAATCCATCATTGGTTACACGCATAGCCATGGAAAAGGGCTTGGCTTCATTGGCGGCTTAAGTGACTTTATACTGCTGCCTTATTTGTGGCCCAAAGGTGATTTGATGACGCGCTGGGGAATTTTGCTTTGGTACACAACGTTTGGTGCCATTATTGACGTGTTTGGCGTCTTCACGTGACATCCGATATTGCTGCTCTCAATGCCGTGGTGGTTCCTAGTCGTTGTGTTGGGCGCGTGGCTCAATTTCGCCATTAGGTTTTTCACCCTTGATATCATGAGCGCCATGCTAACATCGACCTTTGGCCCAAATGGTTTTTTTCTATCGCCTCACTGGTTTGTTTTAGAAGGGGCGGCCTTTGGCCTTTTGATCGATTATGTAGCAACCAAGTTTGGTGGCGAAGGTAAACAAACCATGCATGATCAATCCGAAAGCTAAATCATTTCCACAGAGTCTTAGACCTTGCCGCTAAGGTTGCTTACAATAGTCTTATAGTTATAAGTGCCCATGAGTTTAAGGGCTGTGGTGTGGAGGCGTTTGAGTGTCGAAACTAAATATCGATAAACCGGGGCATTCAAACACCGATGCAAACGCATATGCGGCTATCGATTTAGGCACCAACAATTGCCGACTACTGATTGCCCAACCAACTCCCAATGGCTTCGATGTGGTTGATGGGTTCTCAAAAATTGTGCGTTTGGGCGAAGGCGTTGCCGCGACTAATCGATTAAACCCAAATGCCATGGGCCGCACCCTAAATGCGATCAGGTCGTGCGCTCAGAAAATTAACAACTGGAACATCAAACGCATTCGCTGCGTTGCCACAGAGGCTTGCCGTCGGGCCGAGAATGGTGAAGAATTTTTAAGCCGTGTCGCTCATGAAACCGGCCTATCGTTTGAAATTGTCACCCCTGATTTAGAAGCCCACTTAACCTTACACGGGTGCATTCCTTTGTTTGTTCCCGAAAAGCCAAAGATCCTGTTATTCGACATTGGTGGCGGCAGTACTGAAATTGTTTGGGCTGAAATGACCAACCCCTACACTCCCCACATTCTGGGTGTCTTATCGTTTCCTATGGGTGTTGTGACTTTAGCCGAAACCTATGGGGTTGATTTATTAGAATCAGAAAAATTCAATCAAATTTGCGTTGATGTTGCTAAAATTTTAACTCCCTTCGACAGCCAACATCAAATATCTGATGCCATTGAAGCCGGGCATGTTCAAATGGTTGGGACATCAGGCACGGTGACAACGTTGGGGGCGTTAACGCTGGGATTGGAACGCTACGAACGCAATCGCGTTGATGGGTTCCAAATGTCATTTAAGACCATACACCAGCAAATATCAAAGATTGTTAGCATGGATATGGATGCCCGGCGGGGCATCCCTTGCATTGGCCCAGAACGTGCCGGTCTAATGGTTATGGGCTGTGCATTGTTGAAAGCAATATGTACAAAATGGCCTGTTGGGGAGTTACGCGCAGCAGATCGGGGCATTCGGGAAGGATTACTGGTGGAAATGATAGAGAAAGACAGACATAATAATATCCCTTCGGAAAACCCAAGCTCCGCAAACCCGATAACCCCAACTTACATACGCAGATAACGAGAAAAATTATGGATAAATCGACACGCAAAGGCGCTACGACTGGTAAAGGTCGTGGCGCACAAGTTGCAAAACGCAACTTATCAACCCGCGTTAAATCTGCCAAGGGGCGCAAAATATCTTCTACTCTGTGGCTGCAACGCCAATTAAACGACCCGTATGTAGCGGAAGCACGCCGCTTG
Source organism: Rhodospirillales bacterium (assembly GCA_028825025.1). Taxonomy (GTDB): domain Bacteria; phylum Pseudomonadota; class Alphaproteobacteria; order Rhodospirillales; family Casp-alpha2; genus JABMNT01. Next base: position 60,085 of record JAPKAX010000001.1, read on the forward strand.
GGCTACAAATCCCGCGCTGCATTTAAAATTGCTGAACTCGATGATCGGTTTGATTTTTTAAAACCTGGCAAACGAATTGTTGATTTGGGCGCAGCGCCCGGCGGTTGGACTCAAATTGCGGTCGAGCGGACCAATGCTTTGGGTGTGGGCAAACAGAAACAGGGTTTTGTTGTCGGCATGGATTTGCAGGAAATGGATACCATAGCGGGTGCCACCCTGATCACCCATGACTTTATGGAGAACGATGCGCCTGACATCTTAAAAGAAATACTTAAAGGTCCAGCCGACGTTGTGTTGTCAGATATGGCGGCACCGGCAACGGGGCATACAGCAACAGACCATATGCGGATTATTGGATTGTTAGAGGTTGCCCTTGATTTTGCCCAAGATGTGTTAGCTCCGGGGGGTGTATTCTTAGGAAAAGTCCTGCGCGGCGGCACTGAAAATGACATTTTGACATTGTTAAAACGTGATTTTCATATTGTGAAGCATGCAAAACCGCCTGCGAGCCGTGCTGATTCTGCTGAATCTTATGTCATTGCAACCGGTTTTCGGGGTCAAAGCTCAAAATAAACGATTTCATTTCGGAATTCTGTTGGTTCTCACTTGGCAAGGGCAAACCCATGTGTATGATACGGCGTCAACTTGACCCATTTCACGGAGGTTGGCATGATAGAGATTATTGAAGCCCTTACTTTTGATGACGTTCTTTTGGTGCCGGCTGCATCCGACGTTCTTCCCACCCAAACAAATACGAAAACCCGTCTCACCCGTTCGATCGAAATGGGCATTCCTTTATTGTCGTCCGCCATGGATACAGTAACAGAAGCACCATTAGCGATTGCCATGGCACAAGCTGGCGGGATAGGCGTAATTCACAAAAACCTTACCCACGCAGAACAAGCAGATCAGGTCCGCATAGTCAAAAAATTTGAAAGTGGCATGGTTATTAACCCGATCACCATCAGCCCTCACTCAACGCTAGGCGATGCCCTGCATTTAAAAGAAGTAAATGGATTTTCTGGCATACCCGTGGTCGAACCGGATAGCGGACGCTTGGTCGGTATTTTAACTAACCGCGATATTCGCTTTGCAGAAAATCCCACGACACCGGTTCGGGAGTTGATGACGGCGCATTCCGTCGACAAGCCCCTGGTCACCGTTGGTGAAGGCATCAAGCAAGATGAAGCAAAACGGCTTTTACACCAACATCGGATTGAGCGATTGCTGGTTGTTGATGACAACTTCCGTTGCGTTGGTTTGATTACGGTTAAAGATATGGATAAAGAACAACAACACCCCAACGCCTGTAAAGACGACAAAGGCCGCTTGCGGGTAGCAGCGGCAACAGGCGTCAACGACGACGGCGTTGCCCGGGCTGAAGCCTTGTTAGATTCAGGCGTTGATGTGATTGTTGTCGATACAGCCCACGGCCATTCAAGTGGCGTAATGGACGCGGTCACAAAAATCAAAGGCCTATCCAGCTACGTTCAAGTCATCGGCGGCAACATCGCAACCCCTGAAGCCGCCAAAGCCTTAATTGGTGCGGGTGCGGATTGCGTTAAAGTGGGCATTGGACCCGGCACCATTTGCACAACCCGCATGGTCGCTGGCGTTGGCATGCCGCAGCTATCAGCAATTATAGAAGTTGCAGAGCTGTGTAAGAAAGAAGATATTCCGGTCATTGCAGACGGCGGTATTAAATATTCAGGTGACGTTGCAAAAGCGATTGCAGCGGGTGCGGAAAGCGTGATGATTGGATCGTTGTTTGCGGGCACTGATGAAAGTCCCGGCGAAGTGTTTTTATACCAAGGGCGGTCTTATAAATCTTACAGGGGTATGGGATCATTAGGAGCCATGGCACGCGGTTCAGCAGATCGATATTTCCAAGCCGAAGTTTCTGATAATTTGAAGCTGGTTCCCGAAGGTGTTGAAGGCCGCGTTCCTTATAAAGGCCCTGTTGGCACAATCATTCACCAATTGGTCGGCGGGCTTCGGGCCTCTATGGGGTATACCGGGTGTGCCACAATTCAAGACATGCAGACGAAGACTCAGTTCAGGCGGATAACTTCAAGTGGCCTGCGGGAAAGCCATGTCCACGATATTACAATCACCCGCGAATCACCCAATTATGGGGGCCGCAGCGATTAAGACTGAGCTTAAAGGTCACTCATGACACCCGGTGCGCGCATCCAAGCGGTTATTGAAATACTAGAGCAAGTCTGGTCCGGCAATCAGGCCGCCGACCGGGTGGCTGATATGTATTTAAAAAAGCGTCGCTACGCGGGGTCATCTGACCGGCGGGGTATTCAAGGCACGTTATATGGAATTTTACGCCGCAGATCGCGTTTGGATTGGTGGTTTGAGCGTTCCGGCTCGTCCCTAACCGCAGGCCCCCGCTCTCGTCTGATTGCTAATTTGGCCTTATCGGATAAATCATCGCCCGATGAAATAGCCGCCTTGTTCAGTGGCCAAAACCATTGCCCTGATCCTTTGAGCGAGACGGAACACCAATTAGCCGATGCATTGCATGGCAGGCCACTAAACCATTCCGACATGCCAAGCTCTGTTGCTTTGGAATACCCAGAATGGATGCACGCTTCTTTTTCTACCCTGTGGGGAGATAAATTGGAAACTGAAATTTCAGCGCTTAATCAAACGGCACCGGTTGATGTCCGGGTGAACACCCTAAAGACAACAACAGAGGCGGTAAAAGCTGAACTCGAAAGCCAGTTTATTGAAACCAAATACACCCCCTTATCGCCCATCGGCTTGCGCTTAATTAGCAAAGCACGGCTGGGGGGAACCAAAGCATTTCGCGATGGCTTAGTTGAAGTTCAAGATGAAGGTTCACAAATTTTGGCGCTTTTATGTGATGCAAAACCGGGCATGTTGGTTATTGATTATTGCGCAGGGGCTGGTGGAAAAACGCTGGCTTTGGCTGCAAGCATGGGATCAAACCGGCGCATTGATGGGCAGCTTTTTGCCTTTGATATTTCGCAAAACCGAATCAATCGTATGGAGCCCCGTTTGAAACGCGCTGGTGCCACGGCTGTCCAACGCCACGCTTTAACGGGCCCAGATGATTCTTGGTTAAAAAAAGTAGACGGTTCTGCGGACCGGGTATTGGTTGATGCGCCCTGCACAGGGACCGGGGCTTGGCGGCGCGACCCCAACGCCAAATGGCATTTCACGCCAGAAAATTTAGCTGACATTTGCGCTCAACAGAAAACAATTATTTCTGATGCTGCCAAATTGGTAAAACCGGGCGGGCGTTTGATTTATGCCACGTGTTCTCTGTTACACGAAGAAAACGAACAACAACTTTTTGATTTTTTAAAAAATAATGATGATTTCAACTCGGTTCCAATTGATCAGGTGTGGTCTGAAACCATTGGCGGGGCACCACCAACCACCGGGTCCTGCTTGCGCTTAAGTCCGGCAAGCACGGGAACCGATGGGTTTTTCTGTACCGTATTAGAGCGCGCTTAATCTCTTTAAGCGGCTTTTGTAGCAGCCTGTGATTTCAAATAACCCAACATGGTATCCGCATCTGAAACGTCGAACGGATCGGTTGGGCAATTGTCTTCAAACCCATTTTCCACAAATTGCTTTGTGATCAGTCCATCTTCAACCAGCATCGAATAACGCCAGCTGCGCATGCCGAATCCTAAGTTTGATTTTTCAACTAGCATTCCCATTTTTCGGGTGAAATCAGCATTTCCATCGGACAGCAAAAAGACATTCTTAGCATTTTGGCTCAAGCCCCATTGATACATCACGAAGGCATCGTTGACCGACAAACAAATAACGGCGTCAACACCTTGGTCTTGAAATTGGCTATATAATTCTTCATAGCGCGGCAGATGGCTGGTAGAGCACGTTGGCGTGAACGCACCAGGAAGCGAAAATAAAACCACGCGTTTACCTTTGAAAAGCTCAAAACTATTAACGTCTTTCCACTCAAACGGATTGTCGCCTTCAATGGCATCATTCCGAACGCGGGTTTTAAATATGGTGTAAGGGACATGGTTCATTTTAATTTCCTATGGTTTACAGTTATAAAAAGGGATGGGCGTTTGCGCCCTCGTCAAAAATAATATAGAGGTTTATAATTAATTGGTAAAATGAGTTAAACTATATATATTGAATGATTAAATCTGTTAATAGGAAATCATGGCAAAGTTTAAACACTTACCAACCTTGACCCAACTACGCCACTTGATTGCCCTAAATGAGCATCAACACTTTGGCCGCGCGGCTGAGGCGTGTTTCATTATGCAATCAAGCTTGAGCACCAGCATCAAAGAATTAGAACGAACGCTGGGTCAGCCCTTAGTCGAGCGCACAAAACGTAAAGTAATGATGCTGCCGTTGGGTATTGAAGTCACAGATCGGGCTCGTCATGTGGTGCGGAATGTGGAAGATATTTCCGATTTGGCGAATGCCGCCAGCGCTCCTTTAAGCGCCCCCATTCGGTTAGGTGTCATTCCATCCATCGCCCCGTTCTTATTACCCCGCGTTTTACCCGCCCTAAAAAAAGTCTACCCACATTTAAAACTGTATTTGAGGGAAGCCCAATCAGCGCCTTTGGTTCGTCAGTTAGAAGACGGCGAATTGGATCTTTTGTTGTTAGCATTTCCGTATTCAACACATGATTTGGAATGTAACATTTTTGCCGAAGATCCATTCTGGATCGCCTTCCCAAAAGGACACCCTTACAACCATAAAGAACACATCCTCATTCACGACTTAGACCTTGAAAACTTAATGCTTTTAGAAGAGGGGCATTGTTTGCGGGATCAAGCGCTGAGCGCTTTCGGACCTGTCCCCCCCCAAATTCAAAACGACTTTCAAGCATCAAGCCTGCACACATTGGTACAAATGGTTGATAACGGCTTAGGCTTAACGGTGTTGCCCAAAATGGCGGTGGATACGGGGGTTACCAAGTCAACGCGGGTTCAAGTACGCCCGTTGGATGGGCCCCATACATCTCGGCAAATTGGCCTTACATGGCGAAAAACATCAGCCCGGAAAGCCGAATACGAGCACTTAGCTGGTTTTTTCAGAGATGAACTTGCAACCCCGTTGAGCCCCAAAAAGCAGCGAGGCTAATGCTTACCCAATGATCAATCAAGAGCCGACAACTATAAACCATTGAAACAAAACACATAAATTTTTCATTTTTCTTGCACAAATTTAAAACATCCGTTATCATTTCTTGCTGGGCCTTAGGAAATCATTAGAATTTTCAAGTCCAACAGGGAATACAAACAGAAGGGGGGAAGCACTTAATGTCTTTCAGCAAATCTTCGACGAGCAAGCCAGAGCCGGAAACAGCTCCGGTTATTAAGAAACGCAAATGCCTAATGTGCACCAAAGACTTCACTTCTCAACACCTAGGCGAGCGGGTCTGCACCAATTGCAAAAGCACATCCGCATGGCGTGAAAGCGGCTATTACGCGGCTTAATGACAATCCCCGTTCATCCTGTTTCCAACTTATATACGATTGAGAGACCGATAGCGTAATCAGCTCGTTGTCAAAATGAACTGATTTGCATCCGCCATGTGCCCCGGCAATGCGCGCTGTAGCACCCGTGCGACATCAATAACATATTCCGTTGCCGGCTTTGAGTATCGTTGCGTTGATTTCAAATATTTAGCGATACCGGGCTGATCGACAACGCGTTCATTCAGCGCCTTGATATGCGGGGTCGTTTCCAAAATAGCTGGGCACCATTCCAAATATCCTGATAACGCTTCAGCCAAAACTACGTCTGGAAACGAAAGGCGTGAACCGGCACAAACGCCATTACCATTTGCAGCCAAATGCGCTTCAAATTTTGGCCCAAACTTTTGGAACTTATCATTCAAGTTTGCAATTGTGACTTCGGCTGTCGGCTGGAAGGCCGCCTGAAGCCCGGTTTCAGCGAAATCAGCAACGGCCCCAGCGAACATATCGCACATCACCGCATCCTGATCGTTGTCTCCATAAAACCCACCAAGCCGTGCTAAATAACGGATCATTGCTGCCGACTGGCTTAGGCATAATCCATTGATTTCAAGCAGTGGCATTTGGTCAAACGGCAGTTTTCCTGTCAATCGAAGGCTTGCGAGCTCTTGTGGCGTCGTCACTTGAACGTTTGTAAATTGAATTTCATTCATGGCAAGCATCCAGCGTGTCGTTTCAGCTCGGCCACGACCTTTGAAATAAGTAAGCTCAGCCATGTTTTTTTCCTTCAAATAATGTTTGTATATAAAGATAGCGCTCAGAATTAAGTTCTATTTACTAGATGCGCACGAACTCGGCTAGCAAATCTTCAATGATTTTTCCTTGTTTAATCCATTCGCGCGTAGCCACTTCACGCACACCCTGTTCACGGGCTTTTTCTACGACCTTTTCTGCCGTCGCCAAGGGAATAACCGTTATACCCAACAAATCAGCAACAATAAAATCTCCCGGATTTACAATCGTGCTACCGCATTGAATGGGAACATTAAT
>JAPKAX010000267.1 GCA_028825025.1 Rhodospirillales bacterium
TTGCTAACAGAGTTTGCATGCGTCGATTGGCAACAGGTAACATGGAAAAGCGGACAGGTCCGAGAATTTGTTATTCCAGCCGATCTAGACCCCTCGCCCAAACCTGACTGAGGGGTTTTAACCCAAATCAAGGGAATTAATGCCCCAGAATCTGGCTCAAAAACAGCTGCGTTCGCGGATTTTGAGGGTTGTTAAAGAAGGCATCGGGTGAGTTTTGTTCAACAATCTGACCCTGATCCATAAAGATAACCCGATTAGAAACCTGACGGGCAAAGCCCATTTCATGGGTTACACAAATCATCGTCATGCCGTCTTCGGCCAACTCTATCATCGTATCCAGAACCTCTTTAATCATCTCGGGATCCAGCGCAGAGGTGGGTTCATCAAACAACATAATGCGCGGTTTCATACAAAGTGAACGTGCAATGGCCACCCTTTGCTGTTGTCCACCCGACAACTGGCCAGGATATTTTTCAGCCTGTTCAGGGATCTTAACCTTTTCTAGGAAATGCATGGCTATTTCCTCGGCTTCCCGCTTGGGCGTATTGCGCACCCAGATTGGCGCCAGCGTACAGTTCTCAAGGATGCTGAGATGGGGAAACAAATTGAAGTGCTGAAAACACATCCCGACCTCTGACCGAATTTTATCGATATTTTTAAGATCCGAGGTCAATTCGGTCCCATCGACTATGATCTGACCTTTCTGATGTTTCTCAAGCGCATTGATACAGCGGATCAGGGTCGACTTGCCCGATCCCGACGGCCCACAAACGACGATTCTCTCTCCACGATTTACTGTAAGGTCGATATCGCGCAGCACATGGAAGGTTCCGAACCATTTATTCATATTCTGGATCTGAATGGCAATTTCGTCAGAAATTTCAAGTTTTACCTGTTCGGTCATTTTACCAGCCTTTTATTATCGATGATCGGTTTCAAGTTGGCGCTCCAACCATTGAGAATATTGTGAAATACCGTAGCACACGACAAAGAATATCAACGCCGCAAAGCCGAACAACTCCCAGTAGACCCCATTCCAAGCCGTCGATCCTAAGACCGGGCCACGGATCATGCCCACCAGATCAAACATCGAGATAATCGACACCAGCGTGGTATCTTTGAACAAGCCAACCGCCACGTTCACAATGCCGGGGATCGATACTTTCAGCGCCTGTGGCAGAATGATTAGGCGCATGGCCTGCGCATAATCAAGCCCCAGACTGTTTGCGGCCTCGTATTGTCCAATGGGCAAAGCGGCAAGCCCGCCACGAATGACCTCAGCGATATACGCAGCCGAAAACAGGGTAATCATAATGATCACCCGCAGGATAAGATCAATATTGGTGTCTGGTGGAAAGAAATACGCCAACACAACATTTGCAACAAACAGCAAGGTGATCAAAGGCACCCCACGGATAAACTCGATGAATAAAACGCAGATCCACTTGATGATGGGCAGACTTGACTGCCGCCCCAGTGCCAGTGCAATGCCCAGCGGAATAGACAGCGATACGCAAACCGTACCAAGGATAAGGTTCAGCATAAAGCCGCCCATATCGCGCGACGGAACCGATGGCAAAGCCAGAAAGCCATCACCGGCAGACGTCACATAGCCCCCCAAAGTCCAGCAGATAATCGCAGCCGCAAGCCCGCCTAACAAACCGACAGCGACCCCCCGCGTTTCAAGTTGTCTAAAGGCGTAAAAGGCAACAGCAAAGCCTGAAATAGCGACAACAGAGGTCAGAATAGTCCCGCCCCATATCAGCCAGAAGGCCAAAAAGGGATAGATCATCGTAAACCACAAAATCTGCTTTGGTACCTTACTGAACAGCACTGGTGCGATCGCAACACACAAAAGAACAAGCGCAAGATTTGGCCGCCAATATTCCTTAGCCGAATACTTAAATCCATAAATCAACTGGGGCCAGCGCTCTTTTAGGACGGCAAAGCAAGCCCCGGATGTCCCATCCAAAATATCGTAGCAATCGCGGACCGAACTGCCCGTCCAAACGCCATTAATAAACCAAGGCGCCACCCCAGAGACAATGGAATAAACAACCCAGAGTGCCAGCACCGTCATAATGATATTCAGCGGCGAAGAAACCAAGTTTTCCCGCACCCATTTTATCGCACCCGCTTCAGAAACTGGTGGCGGTGCAGGGGGCAGTAATTCATCACGTACAAAAGAAGCTTTATTATCAGACATGTTATCGCTCCTTCAACTTTACGCTATTGTTGTACACATTCATCACCGCTGAGATACTCAAACTGATGATCAAATAAAACAACATCAACAAAAGTACGGCTTCAATCGCCCGTCCAGTTTGGTTTAACGTAATCCCTCCCAACGTGCCTGTGATATCCATGTACCCAACGGCAATCGCCAGTGAACTATTCTTTGTCAAATTAAGATACTGTGAAATTAATGGCGGGATAATCACGCGCAACGCCTGCGGTAGAACAACTAAATTCATTACAAAATTCGGCCGCATGCCAAGCGCAGATGCAGCCTCTGACTGGCCTTTACTAATCGCTTGGATACCGGCCCGGACATTCTCTGCGATAAACGCACCGGTATATATTGACAGCGCCAACCAAAGTGCAATCAACGATCCACGGGCCCAAATTCCGCCTTTAAAGTTAAAGCCTTTCAGTGCGGGATATTCCAAACCTATCGGCCCGCCTAGCGCAAAAAAAACTAGCAAGGTCGGGATGAAAAAAAATGCCACGCTCGGCCACCGCATTGGGAGCAGAACCCCGTCGGAATACAGCTTTTTCACCGCATACCTACGATAAGCAAATATCGCCAAGAGCGACAGCACAAAGGTTATGATCACAAAGCCTGAGCCGTCAAAAAATAGCGGCTTGGGCGCATAGATTCCACGACCGGTAATGGCAAAAGCATCCCACAGCATCGTCGCCTCAGGGTTCTCACCCCGGAAACTTTTCGGTTGCGGCAAAGCAACAATAAATATCGCATTGATAATCAATATCCAGATCAACACCGGAATATTGCGGAAAATTTCGACATAAATCGACATCAATTTGGCAACTATCCAATTATTGGAAAGTCTTAAAACTCCAGCAACGACCCCAATGACAGTTGCCAAGATACAGCCTAAAAATGCCACCAGCAAAGTGTTGAGCACACCCACAATGGCCGCCCTCAAATGACTAGACTGGCTGTTATAATCTATCAGGCGCTGGTTGATGTCATACCCGGATGGGTCTCCAAGAAATTTATAAGATATATCCAAGCCCTTAGCTGACAAATTCTGGGTCAAATTCCAACCAAGATAGGAAATACCAAAGATCAAGACCATAAGCGCGATGAACTGGAATGTGTAGCCACGATATCGCGTGTCATTTATCAGCATTGAAAATGTAAAAGATAATCCCGAGGAGCCGTTGGACAAAGTCATAGTGAAGGTCCTTGCTTTCGTCACGCACATTATGCCGCATTACGGTACACTAAAAAGATTAAACCACATAAAAAATTACGACAAGAAAGGGCGCGATTACAATCGCGCCCTTTCCTTTAATTCGAGTTTAACGGAAGGGTGGGGAATAAATCAAACCACCGTTCGTCCACATGGCATTCAGGCCGCGTGGAATACCCAAAGGCGTGCTCACACCAATGTTGGCTTCAAATAATTCACCATAGTTACCACCAGCCATAATGGCGTTTTTCGCCCAGTCAGCCGATAAGCCTAACCACTCACCAAGTGAACCTTCCGTACCAAGCATACGGTTAATTTCAGGGTTACCACCAGCAGCCGCAGACATTTCGGCAACATTTACCGACGTTACACCCAGCTCTTCTGCTGAAATCAGTGCATTAAGCGTCCAGCGAACAACGTCGCCCCACTGATTATCTCCATGGCGAACTACTGGGCCCAGAGGCTCTTTCGAGATAATTTCTGGCAGTACGA
>JAPKAX010000033.1 GCA_028825025.1 Rhodospirillales bacterium
TAATTGTCTTTTGTGCATGTGTAACTCTCCTGTTGGTGTTATTTTTTTTATCGCGTTTTTTACTATTTACTATATGCCAATTGAATCATAATGAAAAATACTTCTTATTAAAACAAGTTAAATTCAATTAAATGTATTCTTCACAATTTTTACTAGAATTCCTTGCGCGTCCTATATAGTTCTTTTAACCTCTTTCTAGATTTTGGGAATTTAGCCACAATAATTTTATAGATTTGGAAAACAAAATGCCTCGCGTAAGTGAAGTGAACCAGGATGAATTAGCCGACGACGCTCGTGATGTCTTCAACCGGTATGTGTCTGAATACGGGCCGTTTGAGAACCAAGCAAAAATATTTGCCCATCGCCCACCAGCACTGAAACATATTATGGGATTATTGCTCGATCTGGCTGATGAAAAAATACTGCCAAAGCGATATTTGGAAATCGCCCTTGTCGTCGTATCTAAAATAAATGAGTGCACCTATTGCGTTGACCATCACGCACCGCGCCTAACCGCGCAAGGATTTCACCCCGATACAGCCGATAAAATCCTTGATGATGACGTGCCCGAGTTTGATGAAATAGATATGTTGGTCCGTGATTATTCTGTTCAAGTAACAGAGAAAGCCCCGTATATGCGCGATGCTATTTTCGACTCTTTAAAACAGCATTTTGATGAGGCCCAGATCGTTGAGTTGACCTTGCGCATCACCTTGTGCGGATTCTTTAATCGGTTTAACGATGCCCTTCAAATCGATATGGAAAGTAGCTTCGCCACCGATTAATAATCAAACGCCTTTTTGCTTTTCTTGCCGAGCATGTTTAGCAACCAAATATCCGAACGTAAGCGCCGGCCCTAAAGTAATGCCGGGGCCGGGATATCGCCCCCGCATGATCGACTGCATGTCATTACCCGCGGCATATAAGCCTTTAATAATTTGACCATCCGCATCAAGCACCTGACAATCGGTATTGATTTGCAACCCAGCAATAGTACCTAAATCACTCGGTACTAATTCAACCGCATGGAAAGGAGCTTTAAGCAAGGGGGCCAAACACGGGTTGGGAGCATGCTCTAAATCACCTAAATATTTTGAGTACACATTATTTCCGCGTGCGAACGCGGTATCGTCGCCGCTCACAGCATCCTTATTAAACAAACCAACCGTTTCTAATAACCCACCAGAATAAACACCAAGCAAGTCGGCCAAAGCTTCCAGTGTTGGGGCTGTTTTTAAATAATTGGCTTTTTGATAAGGCTTTAGGTTTTGCGTAAAAGGGATAATCGCACCTAAGCCATATTTCCATAGAAATTCATTATCGCATATTAAATACGCAGGGATGGATGGACTATCTTTATTTGCTGCGTACATGGCTTCACCAAATTGATGGTAGGAGACAGCTTCATTAGTAAACCGACGCCCAGCTTTGTTGACAACAATCGAGCCGGGTTTGCCGCGATCAGTTACGGTATGTGGATAAACAACGGTACGTCCATCGGCGCGTTCGTAAACAGATGTTGGGCTCCAATAGGCATTATGGGTGTTTTGATCATTGATTACACCGCCTGCGGTTTCGCCTAAATCAAGGCCATCGCCGGTGCTGCCCGGTGCGAATGCGCTGTGTTTACTGGCTTCCAGTGGTAAATATTTTTTACGTTTTTCCTGACTTTGTGAGAACCCTCCCGTCGCCAATACTACGCCAACACGTGCTTCAAGAATCATCGGCCCTCCTGGGGTATTCACTTCTATCCCTGAAATACGCCCGTCTTTTTTGATCAGCCCTTGTGTGTTGCTTTCGATTAAAATAGGAACATCTAAATCAATTAAGGATTTAAGCAACCGGCCGCTTAACGCATTGCCCAACACCAGCCGAGTTCCCCGGTGATGGCTCAGGCGTTGCCATACAAATTGAAGTGTTAATTGTGCGACCCGAACAAAAGCTGGAACAGATTTCCAGACTTTACGGAACGACGATAAATCTTCGCGGGCGACCATCATACCGCCAAAAAGCATGAATTCTGGGATCGGCGGACGTAATTTAGGGAACCATTTACCAAGCCCTCGCGCATCAAATGCGTAAGGCTCAAGCACTCTGGCCCCTTCACGGGACCCTTCTTCGTCTGGGTAATAGTCAGGATAAAAAGGGACAGGTTTTAATTTAACGGAAGTATGTTCATTCAAATAATCAATGGCTTCACGCCCCTTTTCAATGAACTGCTTACGCATGTCGCGACCATCTTCTGTGGGCACGGTTGCGTCTAAATAGCGCAACGCCATTTCGGGGTCATCGGCCACACCAGCGGCCTCCATCGCCGAATTGTTGGGAACGTAAACCATGCCACCTGAAAAGCTGGTATTACCGCCAATCAACTCGGTTTTTTCAATGACAATAACGTCCAAGCCTTCGTTGGCTGCAACCGCGGCTGTTGTCATTCCAGCAGCACCACTACCAATAATGATCAGGTCATATTGTTTTTTATCTATCATTTAACGGTTCCTTAGTATTGGTAACTCTCTGGATGAGCACGCATCCATTTAGCGAAATCAGTCACAGCATCATCGAGTGTAAACGCAGGCGTAAAGCCTATATCACCCCTCATGCGCTCACAACTTAACGGGCCGCGCAATGTTGTAAAATCGGCCCAAGGGGCAGCCGTCGCCCCCACTGTAATCTTAGCACCCGCCACTGCTTTGTTTACAGCTTCAACCACCTGATACGTCGTTTGGTTTTGGCCTGAACCCAAATGGTATAAATTATGGGTTAAGGTTTTAGCTTGATAGGCTTTCAACAATCCCGCTGCGCAATCAACAACATATGTAAAGCTAGCAGCGAATTCTCCGCCCGATGGCTCGTTTACAGTTTCACCACGCATCGCGCGCTTTAAGAATTCTGGAATAGGACCACGGGGGCCTTCGAAAACTTTGGGAACCAAAGGTGGGCCAAAAACCCACGATATACGGATCGTCGCAGCCGGTAGGCCATATGAATTCGCATACGCCTCGACCATAATTTCAGCTGCACGTTTGGTTCCGCCGTAAAGCGTTTTAGGTGTTGCTTGCAACGTTTCTAAAACTGGATTGAAAGTGTCTTTTAAACCTTGATGAACGGACCCGGTCGATACGAATAAAAACCGTTTCCATTTTTGACGCCGAGCCGTTTCTAATAAAAGCTCCGTTGCAACAACATTGCTTTGGAACGTGCGTAAAGGTTGAGGAAGACCAAGGGCGTCATTTGGAATGGCGGCGGTGTGAATGCAGCCTTCTATATCGTGCTCAGCAGCTAACATTTCGAGTTCGTATTGATCAGACAAATCACACCGGACCCAAGTGACATTATCACCTAAGTTTTCCGCCGCATCTTTGTGGAATGTATTCATGTATTGGGCAATAACTTGAATGCCCTGCTGAGCCGCCTGCTTGGTTGTCTCGAAGCCCACATGCCCAATGCCGCCGATAATTAATAGCTTCCTCACCTGATTTACTCCATCAATTAATTATGCTTAGTTTTGGCTTACGCGTAGATACTCATAATATTTGGTAAGCCCGGTTTTTATATCAAACTGAGGCACATAACCAAAGGCGTTGCGGGCCCGAGTGCAATCCAGCGCTCCTTTGCGTGGGATTGAAATTTTACCATCATGTTTATATATCCCATCTCCAACTGAAATGTCAGCATCGGGCACCAGCTCTTTGATGATTTTAACAATTTCATTAAGGGATGGGCATGTTCCGCTGGCAATATGATAGGCATCAAACAGGTGATTCTGACAATCCAATGCCCGTATTACCCCATAAACAAGGTCATCGATATACGTATGATCTATTTTGGATTCAGCACCAAAAGGTACATGAACAGCCTCACCAGAAACAGCGCCTTCTAACAAATTACAGGGTACCCGTTTGCGCGGGAAATCTGGGCCATAGACCCATGATGTGCGCAAGTTAATGCACTCAAGGCCATGGATTAATTTATATGTTCGGCCCAAATGTTCTGCAGCCACCTTTGATATACCATACGAATATAATGGGTATTGGGGGTGATCCTCCGTAATGAGATCACTTTCGAACTCTCCATAATTTTCTTCAGAACTAATATGAATCATTCGCTTCACATCAAAGCGGCCCATGGCCTCAAACAGATTTATTGTGCCTTCAAGATTAATCCGAAAAACGTTTGCAGGATTGCTCAAGGACATCATCACCCCAACAACCGCAGCACAATGAATAACCACCGTTGGCTGATCCTTTTCGAAAATCTGGGTGACGTCATCGCCGTTCGTCATGTCACAAGGACGGACGCTCAGGCCCAAATGCTGATCTGATAAACGCTGAAGTTCTGGTGATATAGATATGTCCATGGCAATAGCTTCATCACCCCGCTCGATAAGAGCTTTGCAAATTGCTAATCCAACAAATCCACCGCCACCGGTTACAAGTGCGCGCATATTAATTTCTTTCTATTTAGCCGGGCTCCAAGGTTAACCAAACTGAGGCTCTGAGTATACCAATGGTGGCAGCTCCCACGTTCCAACAAACGGTACCTTCATGCCGGGGTCAACTTCCAGATCGACCAACCAAGACCAATTGCTATCAATCGCTTCGGATAATCATCGCGTAAATGGTCCGACTTACTGACTTCCATACCATGTGCCCGAGCCAGAGCTGCAAAGTCAGGATTATACGGTTCGTCATTGGAGCCATTGGATTTTTAGGCCTCGTGTTGCGCATGTCTTTCACCGATATGGAAGAGTACATCCCCATCACAAAAGCCATCGCTAAGCAACTTTCAGAACACCTTGGCTATACAGCCTAAGTTCTGGACCCTAAGTGCGAAGGGGCAAGTCCCTAAAACGCAGAACGAAACCGAATTCGGCATTCAGCCAAGTCCATATTGCGCTTAAAGACCGTTGGCGCGCCATCTATGACCCGCAAATGAACAAACCGTGGCCCTGGGGCCTCATTCAAAAAGCTGACGCCTTGCGCCAACTCGGCTTCACTTTCGATAAGCAATGTCGATGAAAATCCCGCGCCTTCAGCCATCATCTTTAAGTTTGTTTTATTTGATGTGTGCCCGGTTTGTCCGCCGGTCTCTCCATGGCAGCCATTGTCTATACAAACAATCGAAAAGTTTGCAGGGGCAATGGTCGCTACCGTTGCAAGGGACCCTATATTCATCAAAAGCTCGCCATCACCCGTAACAACAACGACCTTTTTATTTGGTGCCGACATGGCAACGCCCAAGCCCATTGATGTAGCAGCACCCATAGCACCAGCCATAGTGAATAAATTAGTTCCATCTTTGGTTAAACCTGCCGTATCGCGGGCTGAACCGGCAAGTCCTGTCACAAACAAATAGTCATCCGGGTTTGGAAAAATTTGAGATAGAACTTTGCGTCGATCAAGAACTGCTGGGGTCATTTGAACGATATTCCTTAAAATGCTTTAGCGCCTAAAAAGCGCTGAGATAAAATAAGTGCAGCGGACTTGCCGCTTTTAAAAGTGGCTGAAAGAGCCGCTTCGGTAGCAGGAGCCAGATCATCCATGTGATCCACATGAAAAAGCAAAACGCCCATGGCCGTTAAAATTGGGTCAACAGCTTGTCCCATGGGGTACTGCCACGGATTTTGCTCTCCATAATCACCACGCATTGAAATCATCATCAAAATCGGAAATCGGCCACCGTTCACGAAAGACAAAAAGTTTGGAATGTTTCCAACGCCAGACGATTGCATGCAAACAACGGCCTTTTCACGGACCAAATCAGCCCCGGCACAAACGGCAACACCTTCTTCTTCAGTGGTCAATAATATGGGGCGTACGCCATTGTGCTCTTCAGCATATTCAATCAGCCGTTTGTTCCCAGCATCCGGGACATACGGAAACAAAGTGATACCCGCAGCAACAAGATGATCAAACAGTTGCTTCGACCAATCCACAGGTTCTGTATCACTCATTCTCAGCACATCCTCTAATATTGATATTTTTAATGATAAACATCTTAGCCAGTCGACGCCATTGCTGTCTAGCGATCTTGTTGCCTATAGTGCTCTCATACAGAATTTGGGAGCAGAAGAACAAATGGCTAAAGAGACGAAGTATATTTGCCAAATCTATAAAAAGACCGCCAAAGGTCAGCTTGTTGTAGATGAAACCATAGAATGCCGATCAGAGTTGGCGGCTGAAATGCGGGCTGAGAAAATATGGGCATCTGGGAATCACGAAGGCGTTGATGCCGTCATGTTGGCGGCGGACCCAGACCTTGGCGAATATGACGAACCCAAATTCATTACACGTTTTGGTGCCGTACCAGATATGGAGTAAAGCCTGAGCACTTTTACTTTTTCCGAGCCATTTTATTTTTAGTGAACCGCGTTGCGGTTGCCGCCAAAGGATCATCGGGCCAAGGATGTTTCGGATAACGCCCCCGCATTTCGGCTTTGACTTCCGGGTATGCGTTATTCCAAAAAGCAGGCAGGTCTTGCGTGATTTGCAACGGCCGCCCTGCTGGTGATAAAAGATGTATGGTCAACGCCAACGCGCCATTAAGAACACAAGGTGTTTCAGTTGCCCCAAACATTTCTTGCAATTTCACGGGCAAAACCGGTGCCGTTGGGTCCGAATAATCGATCCGAATGCTGGAGCCGCTGGGAACCATAAAATGGCTTGGGGTTTGTTTTTCTAACACCTTCAAAGCCTCCCAATCTAACATGCTTTTTAAAATGGCGATCATATCCAACGACTTCAAATGATCGAGGCGGCCTTTCCCATTTAAGTAAGGAAGAAGCCATTGTTCCGCGGTCTCTAACAAGGTTTGTGTCGACAGGTCAGCCCCCTTCCCCGTTGACTGATACAAACACTGCACGCGGTGTTGCCACTCGTTCGCCTCTTTGGTCCACGGCAAACATGCCAGCCCAACTTCACGTATCCCATCAAGCAATGCCCTCGCAACTTGATCGGCTTGAATGTTTTTAGCTGGAACATCATTGAGCACTAACGCCAGCAAACGTTTTCGATTGCGAGCCAAGACAGATCGGCTTTGGCTGTCCCAAACCGCAGTCTCACTCTCCAACACTTGATCTCCGTACAAAACCTCAATCGTAGCAACCGACAAAGGAGCCGCCAATCGAATGCGGGCGTCCCGGTTATCACCAGTGACTACTGCAATGGCAATGTACGGAGCATTATGCAACGCATCCGCTGACGATAACGCGGCCCCTTTGCCATTGGATAACCGAAAGCGCGCTTCACCACCCGGACGACGCTCGGCGATCCTATCTGGGTAGGCAAGCGCAATTAACGCGCCAGCACGCTCATCCGCTGAAATATCTAAATTAGCGTCAGGTGTCATTTTCTTTTGCGCGCGCCACATCCATTGTTTTGCAAGGGCTTTGGTTCGGCTCAGCGCATTTCGATTTATCCTGAGGCTTGTTGGCTCCCCCTTAAGGGCGGCAAGACGTAAATTCAAATCGGCAGGAATTTCTCCCGGACCCTCACGCTGGGCAATATCTCTGTCTGTTAATAAGGCAGCCACGTTGCACGCCAAATCTGCCCAACCGAGCTTCCCGCCCCGAACAACCATATGGGCAAGGCGAGGATGCATGGGCAACGCCGCCATTTCCCTCCCATGGGCGGAGATCCGCCCTTGAGTGTCCAACGCACCAAGCAATTTCAAAAGGTCCTGCCCCTGAGCTAATGGAGCATTGGGGGGCACGGCAAGCCAGTTTAAGGCATCAACATTATGGATACCCCAGTTTGCCAAATCCAAGGCCAAAGGGGCTAAATCAGCATCCAAAATCTCAGGCTGATTAAATCTTTTAAAAGCCCCCTCGCCTGCTTTATCCCACAAGCGATAACAGATACCCGGTTCCAACCGACCTGCGCGGCCTTGGCGTTGAGTGGCAGCGGCTATAGATACGGGCTCTGTAATCAAACGGGTCATGCAACTTGCCGGATCAAATCGGGGCACACGGGACAAGCCCCCATCGATCACAACGCGAATACCCTCAATGGTTAAGCTGGTTTCCGCAATGGCCGATGCCAAAACAATTTTCCGTTGCCCCTTTTGAGCGGGAGAAATCGCTTGGTCCTGTTGGTTTTGTGGAAGGGCTCCGTACAAAGGGAATACGTGCACATTGTTGGCAAACACCGATTCTTTCAGCAGCTTTTCGACCCGGCGAATCTCACCTTCTCCGGGCAAAAATGCCAAAATGCTTCCGGTTTCGTCATGCAACGCTTTTTTTATAGCAGATGCGACAGCTGGACAAAACCGATCCTTAAATCGACCAACATGCGGCTTGCCCAGATAACGTGTCTCGACCGGAAAGGCGAGGCCTTCCGATGCAATAATGGGCGCATCCCCCATTAGGGCAGCAACCGGCTCGACGTCCAAAGTTGCGGACATCACAACAATTCTCAAATCTTCACGCAAACCGGCTTGGCAATCCAAACAGAGTGCCAAGCCCAAATCAGCCTGTAAACTGCGCTCATGAAACTCATCAAAAATAACAGCTGCAACTCCTTCCAACGATGGGTCCCGTTGCAGGTACCGGGTTAATATGCCTTCGGTGACAACTTCAATAATAGTGTTAGGTCCAACTCGACTATCAAGCTGAATACGGTAGCCAATACGTTCGCCAACAGTTTCACCCAGCGTTTGCGCCATCCGCCTTGCTGCTGCACGGGTTGCTAACCGGCGGGGCTCAAGCATGATAATTTTACCGCCCTTGCGCCATGCAGCATCTAACAGCGCTATTGGTACCCGCGTCGTTTTACCCGCCCCTGGAGACGCTTGCAAAACGGCGTTTGGTGCCTGATTTAGGCTCGCCAATAACTGCGGTAAAACATCATCAATGGGAAGCTGGGTCATATTCGCGCATGGTGTAGATATATGAGCTGTTTATCAAGTATCAATACGAATGCAACACACAACAAATGCCCTCATCATGGGGGATTGAACATAACGGTTGAGATTTCGTTTTTCTTCACTTAAGTTCACTTTATGATGAATTCGAAAATTACAGATTTAAATAAAACAACGAATGACTATGTATATGACATTGCTGTCATTGGTGGCGGGATCAACGGTTGCGGCATTGCCCGTGACGCCGCTGGCCGCGGGCTGTCCGTTGCATTATTTGAAAAAAACGACCTCGCCAGCGGCACTTCATCGTCATCGACAAAACTGATCCATGGGGGCCTGCGTTATTTAGAGCACTACGAATTTCGTTTGGTTCGTGAATCACTAAAAGAACGCGAAGTTCTTTTAAACATGGCACCGCATATCAGTTGGCCCCTGCGATTTGTTTTTCCTCACCTAGAAGGCCTGCGTCCTGCATGGTTAATCCGTTTAGGATTATTTTTGTACGATCACCTAGGTGGGCGTAAAATATTACCGGCTTGCGCATCTATTAATCTAACGACCGATCCGGCTGGTATTCCCTTAAAAGATGAAATGACACGCGGCTTCGAATATTCGGATTGTTGGGTGGATGATTCGCGTTTGGTAGTATTGACCGCCATGGATGCGGCTCAGTTTGGTGCACAAATAAATGTACGCACCGAAGTTTTATCAGCACATCGCCATAGAACGCATTGGGAAATCGCAACACAGGATCATTTAGGTGGCAAGAAAAAAACGATCAAAGCTAAGGTGTTGATTAATGCTTCAGGTCCTTGGGTTGAAGATGTTTTGAGCGACCGGATCAAAGCGACATCTAAATCTAAAGTTCGATTGGTTAAGGGAAGTCATATTGTTGTTAAAAAATTGTTTAATCATAACCGTGCTTATATTTTTCAAAATCCAGATGGAAGAATAACATTCACGATACCTTACCAAAATGAGTTCACGTTAATAGGCACCACAGATGTCGATTATAGGGGCAACCAGAACGACGTTATGGCCACGCCCGATGAAATATCTTATTTATGCACAGCTGCTTCATCATATTTCAAAAAAGTGGTTCGCGTCGAAGACGTGGTTTGGACCTATTCAGGTGTGCGCCCTTTGTTTGATAGTGGCGAAGCCTCTGCCCAAAAAGCGACACGTGATTATGTTCTAGAACTGGATGCGCCCAATAATGAGCCAGCATTGCTGAATGTGTTTGGTGGTAAAATCACGACTTTCCGTTGCTTGGCTGAAGACGCCATGGAAAAGCTGAGTGAAATTTTACAACCAGCTAACGGTCCTTGGACGCGCAACAGTAAATTGCCCGGCGGCGACTTCCCCGTTGATAAATTTGATGCCTTAAAAACCGGGTTTTGCGAAAAGCACCCAAACCTTGATACACAACTCATAACCCGCCTGAGCCGCTCTTATGGGACTTTAGCTGAAAAAATACTGGCTGGAGCACAAAGCATGCATGAACTCGGTACTTACTTTGGGGCCGGTCTGTACCAAGCAGAGGTTGAGTATTTATGTAAATATGAGTGGGCAAGAACAACGGACGATATACTTTGGCGCCGAACAAAGCTTGGATTGAAGTTTATTCCACAAGAGGTTGAAAAACTTGATCAGTGGCTCCAAAATGAAAGCCCAAAATTGCCCATGAACTGATTATTCGCGCGTTAGAGGAAAAACATGTCAAAATATGTTCTGGCCATAGACCAAGGAACAACATCTTCTCGTGCAGTTTTATTTGATCAGAATTATCAAAATTGTGCTCAAGCTCAACAAGAATTTACCCAGCACTTCCCGCAATCAGGATGGGTCGAGCATGACGCGGAAGAGATATGGCGAAGCGTTGTAACTACATGCAGGGAAGCCTTATTAAAGGCCAATGCCAATGCATCTGATATAGCAGCGATCGGTATCACCAACCAACGCGAAACAACCGTTATTTGGGACCGCAAATCTGGCAAGCCAATTCATAATGCAATTGTATGGCAAGACCGGCGGACGGCGGATTTTTGTGATAATTTAAAATCCAATGGAGCTGAACCAGATACCACTGCAAAAACAGGATTATTGCTGGACCCTTATTTTTCGGGGACCAAAATCGCATGGATTTTGGATCATGTTGAAGGCGCACGAACTAAAGCGGAAGCTGGTGATTTAGCTTTTGGAACCATTGATAGTTTTTTACTTTGGCGATTGACCGACGGACAAGTCCACGCAACAGATGCAACAAATGCATCGAGAACAATGCTCTATAACATCAACAACGGGGCATGGGATAGCGACTTGTTGAGCACCCTAAACATCCCCCGATCTCTCTTACCTGATGTGTATGATTGCGCAGCTGATTTTGGAGTTACCGAACTTTCCCTTTTTGGTGGGGCTATTCCGATATTAGGTATTGCGGGCGATCAACACGCGGCGACCGTTGGCCAAGCATGTTTCGATGCGGGTATGATGAAATCAACCTATGGGACTGGATGCTTTGCAATGCTGAATACCGGCTCTGAATTGGTTAGATCAAAAAACCAGATGTTGACGACCATTGCATATCAATTTGATGGCAAACCGACTTATGCATTGGAAGGATCGATTTTTAACGCTGGAACTGCCGTTCAATGGTTGCGCGACGGGTTGGGCGTTATTGACAATGCTAAACAAACAGGATCGATGGCTGATGCCGCAAACGTCACTCAAGATGTTTATATGGTCCCCGCATTTACCGGCCTTGGCGCGCCTTATTGGGACGCTCAAGCCCGCGGTGCCATATTTGGGCTAACCCGGGGAACGGGACCAAACGAGCTGGCACGCGCCGCCTTAGAAGCCGTTTGTTATCAAACGCGTGATCTGTTGGAAGCCATGCAGGCCGATTGGGCTGGAGCATCTGAACGCCAAACAGTTCTTCGGGTTGATGGAGGCATGGTTGCAAGCGATTGGACCATGCAGTTTTTATGCGACATGTTAGCCGCCCCCGTTGATCGCCCTATGGCCTTAGAAACAACGGCTCTAGGGGCTGCGTACCTCGGAGGAATGAAAGCTGGATTTTACCCTGAACCCGCATCATTCTCTAAAGCTTGGGAATTAGAGCGTAGGTTTGAAGCCAAAATGGATGAGCATGAACGCCAAAGAAAATACGAAGGCTGGCAAGATGCTGTAAAGCGTACACTCAGCCACAAATAAAAAATAAAGGTAAATACATTGAAAAATATTTTGTGTTATGGCGATTCCAATACGTGGGGTGCACAGCCAGTATTGAAATTAGGTAGCCCTAATCGTTACCCCCTCGCGGTGCGCTGGACAACGGTAATGCAAAACCAGCTTGGCAATGATTACCATGTAATTGCAGAAGGCTTAAATGGCCGGACATCGGCTTTTGATGATGAAATTGAAGGTGAACATAAAAACGGCAAAAGATATCTATTTCCCTGCTTGGAATCGCATATGCCACTAGACTTGGTTATCATAATGCTAGGGACGAATGATCTGAAATCTCGTTTCAGCCTAACGGCTTGGGATATTTCCTGTGGAGCGGCATCGCTCGTGAGCATGATCAACAACCCAAGCAAACCTTTCTATGGGGGAACACCTAAAACGCTATTGGTTGCACCCGCGCCCTTAGGTGAACTTAATTTATTGGCCGATCATTATGCGGGCGGTACAGAAAAATCGTTACAATTTGCCGATTGCTTTGAAAAAGCGGCAAACAATAGCGGAAGTTCATTTTTAGATGCCGGCAAAATCGTAACATCGAGTGATGGCGATGGGGTCCATTATGATGAAGACCAGCTGCATCCGCTCGGCGTCGCAATGACGGAAAAGGTTCGTGAAATTCTAGATTAAGAAAGTATGGCTTTGGTCTTAAATGTGATAGCTTTAATCAACAAAATATTGAAAGATTAAAAATGCCAAATAAAATGAGCCCTAAATCGTTACCTGAGATGACCGTTCAAACTCCGGCTAATCCAACAAGCCCCGCACAAGAGCGGGCTCGGTTTTTCAATTCAGGGAACGCGTTTAACATTGTTTTAGATCCTGTTCCGGATCACGTTTTTGCCACCAAAATTGATGATGCTATGGCACCGGATGCTAAAACCGGGTTTATCACGTGTGATTTATCAAGCAAGTTTGATAATCCAACGCCTGCAACAACGCCGTTTTTATTAGCCCGTTATGCCCGCATTAATGAGGGTGATACGATACAAGCTGAGTTTAATACAGCCGGATCAATTTGGTACGTGATCAGCGGGTCAGGGATAACTACATTTGGTGATCAAGTTATTACCTGGAATGCAGGTGACTTATTCGTTCTACCGGGCTGCGCCAATGCTGATGTTAAAGCGGTGGATGGCAATGCCGTCATTTGGGTTGTGACCAACGAACCGCAAATGGTGTTCGAAAACGCAATACCTGCTGGAATTAATGAAACGACTATCGATATTGTTCATTATCCAGCAGCAGAAATTGATCGACAGATTGATCTGCTTTATGACGTCAGCCAAGGCGAACATACAGCTGGAATTGCCCTTATATTTTCATCTGAAAAACAATTTGACCGCAGAAACATCACCCCAACAATGACTTTGGCGATGAATACTTTGCCCCCCGGTGACTCCCAGCGCGCGCACCGCCATAATTCAGTTGCCGTAGCGTTGGTTGTTCAAGGCGAAAATTGTTATTCGGTTGTTGAAGGTGAGCGAAAAGATTGGGCCCCGTGGGCGACTACTGTAACACCCCCAACATCCTATCATTCGCATCATAATAAAGGCGACAAACGGGCGAAATTCCTGATAGTCCAAGATGGCGGATTGTATAACCAGGGGCGGACAATGGGTTTTTCATTCGATTAACCCGTTTATAAACGTGTATGAACTAAAAAGGGCTGCATTTTCATAATGCAGCCCTTTTCTGTATTTTTTATTTATCTTCAGCTGAAATGATACTTGATGTCATCGACCGTGGGTCCCTGAGGGTCCAGCGACCACATTCAACTTGGTGGATGAAGGTCTCGCAAATTTGATTGAACAATGCGGGTTCCTCAAGGTTACATGTATGGCCCGTTCTGGGTATTAAACTTAAAGCAGATGAAGTGATTGTTTCCTTTAAGAACAAACTTACACCCAAACATGGGTCATCTTCATCTCCATTAAGAACAAGCGTTGGCACTGTCATTTCTTGCAGGCTTTCTTTTAAAGCATACAAAGACGGGCGCCGACTTTGAACACCACGCATTGTATTAGCGGAACCAAGGCTGGAGTGTTCACACAATTGCGTCTCAAATTCTTTCCATCCGCGTGGGTCCTTATTTTGAAATTGGACGCGCGTCGGCCCTACTGCATAACTGGCCCCAAATACTGCCATGGTTTCTGTTTCCATGCGGTTAGCAGCTTCTGCTGTTTCACGTTTAAACTGATCACTTGATCCTTCATCAGCGCCATAACCGCAACCGGCAATAACTTGAGACAGAACACGGTCAGGGTAGTGCATTCCAAAATGCAGCGCAGAAAATCCGCCCATGGAAAGCCCGATCACGTGTGCTTCTTGAATATCTAAGCTATCAAGAACGGCCTTAATATCTTCGCGTGCAATATCTTGGCTATACATTTCAGGATCGGCGGGAACGCCAGATGGAGTAAAACCACGCGCGCTAAAAGTAATGCATCGGTAGTTATGTGAAAAATGTCGGACCTGAGGCTCCCAACTGCGATAATCACCTGCAAATTCGTGAACAAATAATATCGGCGTGCCTTCGCCCGCTTCTTCATAATACAGTTTAACTCCGTCATTTGTTGTACAATATGGCATCTCTAATCCTTTGATTTTGTTTGCTGTTACCATTCAATATGCAGTTATCTAAAATTGACGCAAACTATTTATTTAAACGGGCGTTGTAACCACAAGCCATTTTAGCTAATTCTTGATGTAGGCAAACGCTTGTTGTTCAAATATATTTTGATATACGTATTTGCTGTTATATAAAATTACGAATGAATGCAATGGAGCGAAAACATGCCTACGAGTGAAGTGAAAATTGAACATGTATATGATATTCATGTATTCTGTTGCATTAATGTACGCGCCAAAGATCACCCCCGCAGCTCTTGTGCTGCCCGTGGATCCATTGATTTACAAAAACATATGAAAGACCGTGCTAAAGAGCTGAAGATTAAGAATATTCGTATAAATAAAGCTGGGTGCTTAGAACGCTGTGAACTAGGGCCTGTATTGGTTATTTACCCAGAAGCCACATGGTACCGTTATGATACCACGGACGATATTGACGACATACTGAACCAGCACATCATCGGCGGACAATGCGTTGAAAGATTGATCCTAAAGAACGATCAAAAAGTCCCAGAACCAACTACAGAATCACGTATTAAATTACGGGTTAGGGGAATAAAAAAACTTACTCGTGATGTAAAAAAAATCGAGTTTGTTCCCGAGACCAAAGGTCTTTTACCGACATTTACAGCAGGTAGTCACATTAATATCATCACCCCCAATGGCCACAGACGCTCATATTCTTTGGCTAATTCACCCAAACAACGCCAGTATTATGAAATAGCTGTCTTACGGGAAAGCGATGGACGAGGTGGTTCTGCTTGGATGCACGACAGCTTGGCGCTGGGTGATAGTGTTGAAGCATCATTGCCTACAAATAATTTTCCCCTCGACAAAAGCGCCGAACACCACCTGCTTATTGCGGGCGGCATCGGTATAGTGCCGCTGTTATCGATGGGCCGAGCCTTGTACGAAAAAGCGGCCTCAGCAACCTTGCACTATTGCGCACGAGGACCGGAATTCACTCCATATGCAAAAGAAGTAAAAGAGGTTTTTGCTGACCACGTTCATTTCCACCATGATGGAGGAAACCCCAAAAACGGCATCGATCTTCAGAAAATCCTTGCCACCCCAACCGAAAATACCTGCATTTATGTATGTGGCCCAAGCGGCTTGATAACGGCTGTACAAAACGCGGCGAGCCATTGGCCAGAAGGTATGGTTCGATTTGAAAAATTTGTATCCGACCGACAAGAACCCGTACATCGAAACAGTGACACAGCTTTTGATATAGTCCTTTCTCGCCAAAGAAAAACGTTAAGTGTACCACCTGGAAAAAGTATTTTAGATGTTGTCAGTGATGCTGGGTTATATATTTCGTCATCTTGTAAAGAAGGTATTTGTGGGAGTTGCAAAGTCCGGCTCCTTGGAGGACAAGCTGAGCATCGAGATAACTTCCTACGGAATGATGAACATCAAAAATCAATCATGATTTGCTCATCTCGCGCAAAAAGAGGCGAGACACTCATTCTTGATATTTAATTTAATAAATTATTTTTTACCTTAACTTGATCCACTAATGAATTTTTTAAAATCAAGATCAGTGGTAATCACATCATCCATCACAAAAAACACTAGTTCCTTTTTTAGGCTTTCGCGCGCCTGTGCATTAACAGCTACCATATCCGCAAACTCCAGCATATGGTTCATTTTTGGATAAAGTTCCTTATGGTGTTTTTGATGCTTATCAACGTTGGGATAGCCAACCTTATTTAAAAGTTGTTCTTCACGGGCGAAGTGGGATTTAACAAATTCAACAAAATTAAGAACTTTAGTTTTACAATTTTCTATCTCCCCTCCATCAAGCATCTGTGTAATATCATTAACCATCTCGACAAGCCTCTGATGGTCCTTATCTAATGCTTGGCTTTCCATTAAAAAGGTCTCAGAAAGCTGTACCATTTATTTTTCTCCTTATTAGGCTTAAAAAATAACAATTCGCAAAAAATAAGATTATACACGAAAAAACCAAATAATATTTATTAAATATATGTAACACATATAGTTCTTCTAAATTATCAAGCTAACTCAGCACTTATATGCGTCTCATTCAATTTATCGGTTTTAGGTTTTCTAAATCCATTTCATCTTCTAAAGGAAAAACAAATGCGTATTCAGGATCAAGCCTAGCCGACAGGTTTTTTTTGAGTTCAACCTCAAATGCATGGTGAACTCGAACATATAATTCACCTCCAATCCCATTATTTAATCTTGCGCGAACGATGTTATCATGCCCTAATAAGTGACTTGAAGTTATCTCTAGAGAAGTTCCACTATCGTTTCCATTATTTTCAATAATCACACCTTCTGGACGAACAAGTACTTGAGCTCTAACGCCATCATTTATATCAGTGAGAACAGAACCCAGTGGGGTTTCAACCCGGCCTTCTGAAACGGTACCAGTGAATGTATTCATCATACCAAATAGCTTAGCAACAAACTCATGCCTTGGGTGATAGTAAATTTCATGTGGACGGCCCGCTTGTAAAATACGGCCACTTTCACCCATCACCTTAATCCGATCGGCCATAAACATCGCTTCTTCCGGATCATGTGTAACCATCAATGTAGCCACACCATTCTCTTTAAGCACGTTCAGAGTTTCTTCACGGATTTTTTGGCGCATATTTGTATCAAGACCTGAAAAAGGTTCATCAAGAAGTAAAAGTTTTGGTTCAGGTGCGAGGGCTCTAGCTAATGCAATTCGTTGCTGTTGCCCTCCGGAAAGCGTGTGGGGGTATTTATCTGCATATGATGTCATACCAACCTGATCTAGCATATTCATAGCTCTTTTGTATGCCTTATCAGTAGGAAAATTAAATAAGCCAAACAAAATATTCTTAATAATAGTCAGATGTGGGAATAACGTATAGTCCTGAAACATGACACCTACTTTACGGTGTTCAGGATGCAAGTGTAGACTAGGAGTTCCAACGGTAACGTCGTCAATGACAATAGTTCCCTCTTGAACCTTTTCTAAACCACTTGCAAGGCGCAAAAGGGTTGATTTTCCGGAACCAGAGGGACCTAACATACAAACAAGTTCCCCTGAAGGGATCATTAAACTCGCGTTGTCTAAAACTTTATGAGCACCATAATAATGGCTAAGACCAAATATGTGAAGTCCTTCCACTAGACCGTCTCCTCTGATATTATCATTGGTTTTAAAATGTTATTTACTACAGTCACAACGGTCCGCGATAAAGCGACCAAGCCAACGCTAGATAAAGTAAATAAGGATACTAAATCAATCTGAAAATCCGTCGTATACTGGTAAACAAAAGTTGTTAAGGTTTGAAAGTTGAAGGGAGGTAGAATAACTATCAATTCAACACCTTTTAAGACCACAATTGATACTAATAGAATACAAACGTGAATTAGATAGATTTTGACATTATTAAGCCTGCGTATAAAAATTATATATTTAGATTTCTTTAACATCCACACAATCACTTTTGCGTATATTTATGTAAAATTGAATTCATCAATAATATGGGCCCAATACCAACTAAAATAATTATAAGAGCCGGTAATGCAGCTTCTTCTAGAAGTTCATCTTTTGCAAATTGGTAAACATAAGTAGCCAAAGTTTCAAAATTAAAA
>JAPKAX010000268.1 GCA_028825025.1 Rhodospirillales bacterium
ATTTGTTGTGCGCTTGATTTAGCGTGTTGGCACGGGCTCGTCACCAGAATAGTCATAGAACCCACGGCCAGATTTACGGCCCAACCATCCGGCTTCAACATATTTTACAAGCAACGGACAGGGGCGATATTTGGTATCGGCTAAGCCTTCGTGCAAAACATGCATAACCGCCAAACACGTGTCTAAGCCAATGAAATCAGCCAATTCTAGCGGCCCCATGGGATGGTGTGTGCCCAACTTCATGGCGGTATCAATGGATAGGACAGAGCCCACACCTTCATACAGGGTGTAGACAGCTTCGTTGATCATTGGTAGTAAAATTCGGTTAACGATAAAAGCTGGAAAGTCTTCGGCACTTACTGGGGTCTTGCCCAATTTAACCGTAAGTTCTTTAATTATGTCATAGGTGTCTTTATCAGTCGCAATGCCACGAATGATTTCAACTAGTTCCATACGGGGAACCGGATTCATGAAATGCATTCCAACGAATTTACCCGGCCGGTCCGTATGGGCACCTAACCGTGTGATCGAGATAGAAGATGTGTTCGATGCGATAATTGTGCTATCTGGAACATGATTGCATAGCTCCAAAATAATCGCTTTTTTAATGGTCTCATCTTCTGTTGCCGCTTCTACAACCAATTGGCAATCAGAAAAATCAGCATAGTTCGTGCCAGATGTAATACGAACCATTGCTTCGGCTTTATCGATGGCTTCTATTTGCCCGCGTTTGACTTCACGTTCCATATTCGCACCAATTTTGACTAAGCTTGCTTTTGCGGCATCTGCGTTTGAATCAAGCATGCGGACATCATAACCAGCACGTGCAAACACATGTGCTATCCCGTTACCCATTTGCCCGGCACCAATAACCCCGATTTTTTTGATCTCAAATGACATTCGATTTTCCTTGCAGGCAGGCCTGCTTAATCGCGTTTAACCTATTTATCTAATTCTGCGGATAAGGCAGGAACCGCCTCAAATAAATCATCGACTAAACCATAATCCGCAACTTGGAAGATGGGAGCTTCTTCATCTTTATTAATGGCGACGATGACTTTTGAATCTTTCATCCCTGCTAAGTGTTGGATTGCACCTGAAATACCAACAGCAATATAAAGATCCGGAGCCACTACTTTGCCCGTTTGCCCAACTTGATAATCATTGGGAACGAACCCAGCATCAACCGCAGCACGACTGGCACCTACAGCAGCGCCTAATTTGTCTGCAATTTCTTCAAGCATTGGGAAGTTTTCACCCGATTGCATTCCGCGACCACCTGAAATGACGACTTTAGCACTGGTCAGTTCTGGGCGTTCGGAAACCGTTAATTCTTGGCCAACAAAGCTGGAAAGAGCTGCGTCCATTATGTTTGATACGTCTTCAAGGGTAGCAGAGCCACCTTCTGCAGGCGCAGCATCAAAGCCGGTCGTCCGAACAGTAATGATTTTTATGGCATCAGCTGACTGCACGGTTGCCATTGCGTTTCCTGCGTAAATGGGGCGCACAAAAGTATCTGCACTGACAACGGATGTGATTTCAGAAATCTGTGCAACATCCAATAGGGCCGCAACGCGCGGCATAATGTTTTTACCATGTGTTGTTGCAGGGGCCAAAATGTGGCTGTAGCCAGAAGACAATTCAACAATCATTGGAGCAATGTTTTCAGCGAGCCCTGTTTTTAACGCCGGTGCGT
The DNA here is from genome assembly GCA_028825025.1 of Rhodospirillales bacterium. Classification (GTDB taxonomy): domain Bacteria; phylum Pseudomonadota; class Alphaproteobacteria; order Rhodospirillales; family Casp-alpha2; genus JABMNT01. Next base: position 1,697 of record JAPKAX010000268.1, read on the forward strand.
CGGCCTTAAGAACTTTGCCGACACCTGCAATTTTTGCAGCTGTATCAGCAACAGCACTACAGTTATCACCGGCAACAAGGATGTCGACGTCGCCCAATTGTGTCGCTGCCGCGACTGTGTTTAAAGTTGCAGGTTTTAATTCTGCATTATCGTGTTCAGCAATGACAAGTACGCTCATCAGATCACCTTCGCTTCGTTCCGGAGTTTATCAACCAATTGTGCAACGTCCTCAACCATAACACCTGCTATACGCTTGGCGGGCTCTTCAACTTTTAAGACAGTTAAGCGAGGAGAAATATCGATGCCTAATTCTTCTGGGTTTGTTAAATCAATGGTTTTTTTCTTAGCCTTCATAATATTCGGAAGGCTTGCGTAACGTGGCTCGTTCAAACGCAAATCGGTGGTTACAACAGCGGGCATTTTCAAGTCAACAGTTTCAAGCCCGCCATCAACTTCGCGTGTGACTTTTATCGAGCCATCGGATAAATCCAAGTTGGATGCAAACGTGCCTTGCGACCAACCCAACAGGGCGGCGAGCATTTGGCCGGTTTGATTGGAATCATCATCGATAGCCTGTTTGCCAACAATAACCAAATCGGGGTTTTCTTTTTCAACAACGGCTTTTAAGCATTTAGCCACGGCCAAAGGCTCAACCATTGTATCAGTTTCAACAAGAATACCCCGGTCCGCACCCATTGCTAGGGCTGTCCGAATGGTTTCTTGAGATTGTTTGGGGCCTATAGAAAATGCGATTAGTTCAGATGCCGTTCCAGCTTCTTTTAAACGAATACCTTCTTCGACAGCAATTTCATCAAATGGATTCATGGACATTTTGACGTTAGCGGTTTCCACCGCAGTTTGGTCAGAATTCACACGGATTTTGACATTGTAATCAACAACCCGTTTAACAGCGACTAAAACTTTCATCAGCAACCTGCCTTATTGAAATAAATACACTACACTACACGATAAATGATCTTTAATGATTAATTATAGATCCGTTTACACTTTTTGCAGTTGCACAATAGGACTAGGAAATCGACGGGTCAAGGCGGCATTATATCCGTTTTTTTATTGTGTGCGGCGCAATATAAGAGGCAATTATCGGTTGTTGCCAGGAACCCATAAGACGTCTGCTTGCCCCGAATCGTTCAAATACCGAGCTAAAACGAATAAATGGTCTGAAAGTCGGTTCATGTATTTTAGTGCTTCGGGACTAACTTGTTCTGTTGTCGCTAAGTCGGTCATTAAACGTTCACTGCGCCGGACTACCGTTCGGGCTAAGTGCAAATAGGCCGATGCAGGGCTACCACCGGGTAGGATGAAAGATGTTAAATCGGCCATGTTTCCATTCATGGCATCAATTTCAACTTCTAAGCGGGAAATTTGTTTTGGGACAATACGTAAAGCCCCTTCTGACCTGTTTGCCCCTTCGGGGGTGCATAAATCAGCGCCTAAATCGAACAAATCATTTTGGATTCGAGACAGCATTTCATCCGCATCTCCGGATGTATGTAGGCGTGCTATGCCAATGGCTGAATTCGCTTCATCCGATGTTCCGTAGGCCGCAACACGTAAATTGTGCTTTGCAACCCGGTCACCCGAACCCAGAGATGTTTGCCCTTTGTCGCCGCCGCGGGTGTAGATTTTTGAAAGTGTAACCATAATATTTAAAGTCCCTTATTCTGCCATAAACCAGACTGACGTTGCTAAAAGAAAAACTGCGAGGCCTTGAAATAAGACACGTAAGCGCATTAAAAGGTTGGCGTTTTTTTGATAAAATGGTCCATGCACGGCAAATGATATAATGCCAATGACCAGAACAGCGAGCGTCGCAAAAACCGCCGCGCCAAATAAAAACCCTATAAAAGTGCTCATGTGACATATATAGGGCGTTGGGGGGGCAAGGTCATGGGAAAAATCATCGAATATCAGGAAATAATTGGCGCGTGTATTGAAATATCTATTGAGGTGAATTACATCGGTGTCATAGCTCAATTTGAACAAGGGTAAAAAAGCCTGCTAATGCCGGAACTATCCCAAATTGTGATGTTTATAGTCGCAACCCTGTTTTTGGCTCTAACGCCAGGGCCAGATATCATTTATGTCATTATTCGCGGTGCCGCTCAGGGACCAAAAGCGGGATTGGCGGCGGCAGCCGGATTGGCTGTTGGGGTGTTGGG
>JAPKAX010000034.1 GCA_028825025.1 Rhodospirillales bacterium
AAGCTCCGACTATTTTTGCCATTCAATCAGTCGTTTGGATGCTTCTGCCATGTCGCGGGATTCTCCGGCAAATGAAAAGCGTAAATATCGATGCCCGCGGGTTGGATCAAAATCAGGGCCGGGTGTTGATGCAACCCCGGTCTCGGCCAGCATCTGTTGGCAAAACTCAGTACTGTCGTTGGTCAGTGATCCAACATCTGCATAAATATAAAACCCACCATCGGCTGAAGCCAATTTGTTAAACCCGGCTTTGGGCAATTCACTTAATAATAATTTACGATTTGCAGCATAACGCTCGATATTCTGATCTAATTCTTCACGGCATTCAAAAGCGGCAAGGCCTGCGACTTGAGATAACGTTGGTGTCGAGATAAATAAGTTTTGCGCTAAGCACCCAACCGAATGCAATAAATCTTCAGGCAAAATCATCCACCCAATCCGCCATCCCGTCATCGAAAAATACTTAGAAAAGCTATTGATGATAACCACATCATCGCTAAAGGCTAGAGCTGTTTCAGCTTCAGCGCCATAGGTTATGCCGTGATAAATCTCGTCTGAAATAAAGCGCACCGAATTTACATCACAAAACTCAACTAATGCTTTTAACTCATCAGGAGTAATCATGGTCCCCGTTGGGTTCGAAGGGGAAGCCACAATAAGCCCCTGAATAGCACCATTTTCCGACACCTCTTGCGCCAACAGTTCTGGCGTCGGTTGGAAATTGGTTTCCGGCCCCGTTAAAACCTCAACCACTTCAATCCCAAGCGCGCTTAAAATATTCCGATAGGCTGGGTATCCGGGGCTTGCTAACGCCACCCGATCACTCGGGTCAAAAGCCGCTAAAAACGAAAGAACAAAACCGCCCGAAGACCCCGTTGTCACAACAACCCGTGCAGGATCAATATCAACGTCATATTGTTCTTTATAATGCATTGCAATGCGGGCTCTTAAAGTAGGAATACCGAAGGAGTCCGTATACCCAAGAGAATCTGTCCCAACTGCCTGTTTTACAGCATCGACAACGCCTTGAGGTGCGCCAGTGCTGGGTTGGCCGACTTCCATATGAATCACAGCTTCTCCTGCAGCATCGAGCTCATTTGCAGCACGCATAACGTCCATAACAATAAACGACGGAATAAGACCGCGTGTCGAGACTTTCAAAGACATATTAAAGCTTTCTGTTAATCAGATCCAACACCAAGACCAAACCCTCTGGGATCTGAACGAACAGCGCAATTTACATTTTTTTTGACGGGAATCCCACTAGGGCAAAACACTGCATTAACATAACCCAAAAAGCGGACATAGGCCATTTTATGACCCATTGCACCAATACCATTGACAATAGCAGGAGATATCCCTTTTTCAAGATAAGTTATTCCATCAGCGCCGCCATGATGAACACGCTTGGCTTTCATAGCACCTTCTAAGTCCCCATCCGGGTCGGCTATTCCGTTCGCAATCACGTTGATCAAAGCTGACGGTGCAACAGCCCCGCCACTAGCACCGGATGCATAAAACATCCGGTTACCAACATTACTGACCAACATAACAACCGGCAAAGGATCTTCAGTAGCGGGAGGAGAAGCTGCAAGGACAATGCCGGTTCCTTTTGCAACGCGCCCAACACCGAATGGTATGTTCATAGTAAACGAACACGCCACCGCGCCCCCGTTCCGGTCAATCACAGCCAAAGAAGCACCGCGCGATTTTGCCAAAGATTCTGTTGGAGCCAGTATTTTAGAAGGCGTTGGAACGTGGCGGTCCTCTTTAAATGTTTCCAGCAAGCGCTCTATTGTATCTAAGGATGCAATCGTAGCTGCATCGACACCTTCCGAGCCCCAACGTTGTTGATCAGCCAAACTGCGTTCCATCGATTCCGCAATTAAATGCGCCCGTTCAGCAGCGTTCATGTCTTCAAACCAATCCCTGAATGCTACCATTGCTGTAATTTGAGCTGATGTCGCCCCTGCTGAATTTGGCGACAGTGGAAAATGGAAGGCAGTGCCTTTCAAAAACCGAACTTCAATGGTTTTGCGCCACACCGGTAAATAACTATGTAATTCATCATACGTAAAGCCAGGACCACTGGCTTGTACGGCTGCAACAAATTGGCGCGCGTAAGAGCCGGCGTATAAATCGCTGGCACCGTGAACCCTGATCCGTGACAGCAAGGCCGATAAATCAACCTGCTTCATAAATTCAGTTTCTTTAAAGGGATCTGTTGCCCCTTTGGTAGCAAAAATCCGACGCATTTCAGGGTCTTCCCAGAAATCCTGCTTGGCTACTTTCAAATCTTGCCCCAAAGCCCGAGAAACTTCAGTTCCAAAACGCGCTAAATTTTCAGCAGGCCTGATCAACTCAGCCCATTTCATTGTTCCATGTTTAGCGTGAAGTGCAAAAATGCCTCGTGGGCTTCCAGGAATGCCTGCCGCGTTTGGGTTCTCTTTAGCAGATTTTGATGCTTTGATTCGAAAATCCAATGTTTCCACAATTTGAGTTTTAGCATCACGTACTAAACACAGGCCTCCTCCGCCCAAACTAACGGAAGACGGCATTGTAACCGTTAGCGCAAAGAACGCTGCTGTCGCTGCATCAACAGCAGATCCACCCGACGCCAACACATCACGCCCAACCAATGCCGCGCGGGGTTCGTCAACAGCAATACCGCCTAAAGTGCCTTGCACGTAGCCAACGGTTCCTTGTGGGACGTTGTTTTTATCATCACCAAAACCCAAACATCCCGAAACACTTAAGGACAAAATGCCCAACAGGAATTGACGCCATGCAGAGTGACGGCTAGGCTGAATACTTGCTATCGCATTTTCGCCTTCATACATCGTACTCATTGTGGATATACGCATTTTGCCAACTCACCCTTTATCTGTTTTTGTTTTACTATTTACGTGTTTTGGCCTTATAGCCATCCCACAAAGCGCTGATGCGCGAACCGCCAGCTTAATACGTGACGCAGAAATTGAAAATACCATCCGAATATACGCAACACCAGTGTTCAAAGCGGCAGGACTAGATCCGCTCTCAGTTAATATTTATATCATTAAAGATAATAGCCTTAATGCTTTCGTTGCTGGCGGCCAAAATCTATTTATTCACACTGGTCTTTTAACGCGTAGTAACAATGCATCGCAAATCATTGGTGTTATTGCCCACGAAGTGGGACACATTGCGGGCGGTCATTTATCGCGTATTCACAATGCCTTATCCACAAGCTCAATACCATCTATACTGTCTTATATTTTAGGTGGTGCCGCATCCATAGCAACGGGTCGAGGTGATTTGGGAGCCGCAATCCTTTCTTTAGGGTCCTCCATTGGGATGCGAAATTTCCTGAGTTACTCTAGGGGGGAAGAAGCATCGGCTGACCATGCAGCACTTAAGCTTTTAGACGACACCAAGCAATCGGCCCGGGGTTTTCTTGAGTTTATGAAGGTTTTAGAGGATCAAGAACTTTTGAGCAGCAACACTCAAGACCCATATCTTTTGTCCCACCCTGTTTCCAGTGATCGCGTTCGAACCGTTGAGAATCATGTAGAGCTATCGCCTTATTCAAATACGCCAACACCGGCAGACTACGTCATAATGCACGCCCGTATGAAGGCCAAACTACTGGCCTTCATCGCATCACCTGGGCGGACGTTAAAAATGTATAAGAAATCCAACAAAAACTTAGAATCTCGATACGCCAGAACCATTGCCTACTATCGAAAAGCTGATTTGAAGGCGGCCCTCCCTTTGCTCGATCAACTTATCGCCGAAAATCCTTCAGACCCCTATTTCATTGAACTTCGAGGACAATTTTTTTTTGAAAGTGGCAAAATCAATGCCGCCTTACTTGACTATAAAAAAGCCAGTACTTTACTTCCCGATTCAGCTGTTATTCGTAAAGAGCTCGCTTACGCACAAATCGAAAGTGGGCGCAGCGAATTGCTTAAACCTGCAATATCCAACTTGCGTATGGCATTGGCAAAGGAGCCTAAATCTTCAGATAGTTGGCACCAATTAGCGATTGCTTATGGGCGGATTGGAGAAAAAGGCGAGAGTTCATTAGCGCTGGCTGAAGAAGCGCTTTTGAACGGCAAACCTGGTATTGCAAAATATCACGGAGGATTGGCTGAGCGGCTATTCTCTGAAGGGTCGCGCGAATGGCTACAAGCCCAAGACATCCAAATTGCTGCTAAAGATTTAGCCGCCCGGATCAAGAAGAAAAAAAAGCAACGATGAGCTTAATAAAGCGATACCTAGGCCTCGTTGGTCTTCTTGCCCTATCCGCCTGTTCTGCCACCGATGCAACCATACAATTGGGGGGATCGCTAAATGTTTTCTCAACAAACCAAGCATTTGACATAACTGACTTGCCAGATGATTGGGTTACACGAGGGAAAATCTCTAAAAGAGCCGTTTCAGCAACATCAGCCCTAGGTTCCACAACCGTTTCTGTTACTAGTGCGCCAAAACCATATCTTTTTGCTAGGCGCATTCAGGCCAGCTTACTTGCAACCCCATATTTAAGTTGGCGCTGGAAACTACAATCAGGAAGCCAAGGTAACCATCCGATACGCATTGTTATTGGATTTTCAGAGGGAGGAGCAGCCCCCATTGAGCGCTCAACCTTCACACAACTGTTTCCGGGATCTGCTTTGCCACGTCATGATCGGGTTCTAACACTTTTATGGGCACCTTCGGCTTTAATGCGCGGAAACTTAGAGCCGATAGCCGTTTCCGGTAAAAGTAAGAAATTGGAAGCTCATTATGCAGTCAGAGGCGGGGCTGAAAATATTGGGTTTTGGTGGCCAGAAACAGTCGATTTAGCATCTCTTTACAAATCATCTTGGCCCACAGATACACAATCATCTGTCCAAGTTCGTTTTATTGGCGTTACATCCGCTGCATCAAAATTCCGTATGACGGCTTTTTTTTCCGACTTGCGGTTATCGCGTTAGCGGTCAATTTCATGTAAACAAGCGTCGTGTTGCTTGTTTAATGTGAAATTGTCTTAGATGATACATCTACATTTTAACTCATATTACAGGTCAACTTTATGAAATTATCGTTCCGCTTCAGCTTACTTATTGCAATTGTATTGACTGCACCGTTTGCATCTTCACAAGCAGCAGAAAAATTCAATGATACTCAACGTCAAGAAATCGATAAGATGATCCGCTCGTACATCATGGAAAACCCACAAGTGATTTTGGATGCTGTCCAAATAATGCAAGCGCAAGCCGAAGAAGGTAAAAAGGACCTAGCTAAAAAGAACTTAGTTTCATCCCGCGATAAGCTACTTAACGACCCTAATTCTCCCACATCAGGAAACCCAAAGGGCGATGTGACGATTGTCGAATTTTTTGATTACCGTTGTGGATATTGCAAACGCGTCGTTCCAACATTGATGAAAGCGGTAAAAGACGATGGCAACGTTCGTGTTGTTTATAAAGAACTCCCTATTTTGGGCCCTGAATCTGTTATTGCATCGCGGGCATCCTTAGCTGTATGGAAGATTGCTCCTAAAAAATATGAAGCGTTCCATACCGCTTTAATGGCAAACAAAAGCAGCTTTTCAGAACTTAAAATCCGCTCAATCGCATCCAACTTAAAGATCGATGGGAATGCCGTCATTAAAGTCATGAAGTCAGATTCAATCGAGGCGGACCTAGGTGAAAATCATGCTTTGGCACAATCGCTTGGTATTTCAGGAACGCCTGCTTTCATCATAGGCAACGAACTGGTTCCGGGTGCTGTCGATCTAGACACACTTAAAGGTTTAATCAAAAAAGCCCGTGGAAGTTAAGATCAGAACCCAAAGTTTATTTAGTGGAAGATTCCGCTTCTTTAGCACACTTCAAACAATTTGACGCATAAGGCAATGCATCCAATCGTTGCTCATCAATGGGGTCGCTACATGATGTGTATTTTCCACAGGTTCCCATGTCTAAACGCTAGAATTCCGGATTAATTTAGACAATTTCTTCAGGGCGGTATTACCCATATCTTCAAGAACTTGATCGTCTTAATTTTCAACAGAACGATATTCCCAATCCGCACTATCTGGCTCGCGCAAAGTATGATCAATTTCACTTATCTTGCTTGTAAGCACCTGCAACAATACTTGTAGTTGTTTGCGAATTCCATCTCGTTTCATCATCAATTTATTCCATTACCCGAATTTAGAACTAAACGAGTTCTAAAAGTCTTTCGATGCTTGGGCATTGATAAAAGTCAAATAGATGGTTTTCTGTGCTCAGACATTTTTGTTTTATCGTACCGGCAGTAACAGATAATGAAAGCTACCGGCCCGTTCAATTAATAACAGAATTCGTTCACGGCCGTGCTCTTTGGCTTCATTATATTCACGAAGTAACTGTTTTGGTTTCCAAACATCTTTCTGATTAACTTGAGTAATCAGATCGCCACGCTCAAGAATTTGTTGGTCCGCATGTTTCTCGTCGATCAAAGTCACAAGAATTCCAGTTGATCCCCAACGCATATTGAAGCGTTTACGAATTTCAGCCGTCATCGCGGCTAACGTCAATCCAACGGCCGGTATTGATAAAACAGCCCCTTTAGTAATGCGCCAAGAGTGAGGTTTTTTTCCAAGAATCAACTTCAGTTGGACTTCTTTACCTGCCCGAACAACAGCCATTGATATTTTTTGACCCGGTTTCGTTTTACCAGCGACCAGAACAAGCTCTTTAAGCGTTCCTATTTCTTTTCCAGCATAGTTAATGATCAAATCACCACGCAGGACCCCGCCCATGTTGGCCGGTCCACCTACCGCAACATCACGTACCAAAACGCCTTCAGGTTCAGCCATTTCAAGTGCCGTTGCCGTACGCTTATCTAAGCCTTGGAGAAACATCCCTGAAAACCCGGTTTCAGCCCATGAAACGCCTATACTTAAGGGGAATACTAATATACAAATTACTATTACCAAGGATGCACGTGCCAGAAATATTTGGCTAATGTTTTTAAAAAATAGACGCATCAGCACCCCCTTCATTATGATTAGAACTTAATACTAGGCTGGCTGATCCATTTCAACAATAAAAGACCCATAGTTTCGTATTACAGTTTATAAATAGAAGCTATGCTTGCCCTTTCGCAATGCGCAGGATATCCATCAAGTTATAATGTCAGAGCTTTATTAGCATCAAATTCTTAATTAAATGGCAATGATCAAGACAATGCGTGTGTTATCCATATTTGGGACCCGACCCGAAGCCATAAAGATGGCTCCGTTGGTTAATGCCTTGTCTGATCACGCGCAAATAGAATCTAGCGTTTGCGTAACCGCTCAACACCGCGAAATGTTAGACCAAGTCCTGAGCTTGTTCGAAATCACACCCCAATATGATCTAAACATCATGCGTCCCAATCAAGATCTGGCTCATATTACGCAAGCCGTCTTGTTGGGAGTCACGGAAGTTTTAGCTGAATTCAAGCCTGATCGAATTTTGGTTCATGGAGATACAACAACCAGCTTTGCCGCCGCATTGGCCGGGTTTTATCAACGCATCCCCGTTGATCACGTGGAAGCAGGCCTGCGCACAGGCGACATTTACGCCCCCTTCCCTGAAGAAATGAACCGCAAGCTGGCCGATAACCTTTGCGATTTGCACTTCGCACCCACGCAAAGCTCCGCCGATAATTTGGCATCAGAAAATGTAGCCTCAGACAGCATTATTATTACCGGGAACACTGTTATTGATGCCTTATTGGGCGTTGTGGAACGGATCAAGAAGGACGCGGTTTTGCGATCTCAAATGGAAGACCAATTTAATTTCTTAAACCCGGATAAACGAATGGTCTTGGTTACCGGGCACCGCCGTGAAAATTTTGGCGACGGCTTTGAAGCCATTTGCCAAGCCCTGTCACAATTGGCCGAACGCGACGATTTAGATCTGGTCTATCCAGTTCACCTGAACCCCAATGTGCGCGAACCCGTGAACCGTTTGTTAGCCAATAATTCATCCGTTCATTTGATCGAGCCGTTGGATTACTTACCCTTCGTATATTTAATGAACCGCTCCCACATAGTCATTACAGATTCTGGCGGCATCCAAGAGGAAGCACCTTCATTAGGCAAGCCTGTTCTGGTGATGCGCGATGTAACCGAACGCCCTGAAGCCGTTGATGCGGGCACCGTTCGATTGGTTGGCACGGATACGGACAAAATTGTATCAGAAACCACCAAATTACTTGACGATCCGGGCCATTACGACACCATGTCCCGCGCCCATAATCCTTATGGAGATGGCAACGCAAGCCAGCGTATAATTCAGGAGCTATTGAAAAGAAAATGACCGACACTGCGTTCAATAAAATCTGTGTTATCGGACTGGGATATGTAGGGCTTCCTACGGCGGCGGTTTTTGCTAGCCGAGGGGTTGAGGTATTGGGCGTTGATGTTAATGACCACGCCGTAAAGATGATTAATGATGGTAAAATTCATATTGTTGAGCCAGATTTAGATATTTTGGTCAAAGGCGCTGTTGCAGCAGGAAAGCTCAGTGCGAAAACAGCGCCAGAGTCCGCTGATGCCTTCATTATTGCGGTCCCAACGCCGTTCAAAGAAGATAAAAAACCAGACCTTAAATACGTCAAAGCGGCGGTCCAATGTTTGGCCCCTGTACTTAAAAAAGGCGATTTAGTTGTCATCGAATCGACCTCTCCCGTGGGCACAACGGACAGTGCATCTGCCTGGATGAGCGAAGCCCGCCCCGATTTATCGTTCCCGCATGCTGCTGGAGATTCTGCCGATATTAACGTTGCCCACAGCCCCGAGCGGGTGTTACCGGGCCGCGTTTTGATCGAGCTCGTTCGCAATGATCGGGTTGTTGGCGGGGTTAGTCATGCCTGCGCAATTCGGACTCGACAATTATACCGCATTGCAGTCGAGGGCGAATGTTTGCTCACCACAGCGCGGACGGCAGAGCTCGTAAAACTATCAGAAAATGCGTACCGCGATGTGAACATTGCTTTTGCCAATGAATTATCCTTGGTTTGTGATGAATTGGATATCGATGCGTGGGAAGCCATTCGGCTGGCGAACCATCATCCACGGGTTAATATTCTAACCCCCGGCCCCGGCGTTGGCGGGCACTGTATTGCTGTTGATCCTTGGTTTATTGTCGATTCAGCGCCTGAACAAACGCCCTTAATAAAGGCTGCGCGTTTGGTTAATGATGGCAAACCAATTCATATATCCGAACAGGTCCAAAAGGCTGCGGCTAAACTTGGATCGACTAACATTGCCTGTTTAGGTTTGGCCTACAAAGCCGACATTGACGATTTACGCGAAAGCCCCTCTGTTGATGTGGTGGCTGTTCTGGCAAACGATGAGCGTCAAACCCTTTGGACGGTCGAGCCACATAGCGTGACACTGCCTAAAAAGCTGCAAAATCTGGACAACGTTAAATTGTCATCATTGAAAGACGCGTTGGCTGCATGCGACATCATCGTCCTACTCACCGATCACAGCGTCTTCAAAGACATAAATCCATCCGACTACCCAACGAAACGCTTCTTCGATACCCGGGGTCTTTGGAAGTAGTTTTTACCGGCCCCGCCGGTCTTTGTTTTCCATTTTTATGGCAATCGGGATCATTTCATCCATTAAGTTAAGGTTAGTAACGGGCCCCGAATGGCAGCATTGATATGGTCGGGAATTATGGCTGGGCGCGAGGGGGGGGGCTAGGATAGCGCGATTGTAAGTTCGAACGCGTACGGCAAATCGATGGGATCGATCAAGAACACCATTTCACTTCGGTCCGCCATTCGATCAAACACATCCGCATGGATTTTAAACATGCTATCAATGGCTAGGTTTAAAAAGGGTTGAAGGCCCGGGATCGGTAAAGGGCGCATCAAAAACCTTAGCAATAGGACTTTCGATAAGGGTGGAGATTTACTCCGCTTGGATTTATCTGCTGTCATTCAAAGGCCCAACGCATCAAGTGCTACCGCTTAAAATCGATATAAACAGTGTGTAGATTAAGCCAGATAGGTTCCTTGATTTTGGTTAAAAGCCTAGTCGCGCCAATAGCCTGTTTCATGAAAATGATTGAGATAGAAATTATATAAACAGAACTGGCTTTGACTGCCAAAGGACAGCAATCTAAAGACCCGATATAAATAACAGAATATGGACACACAAATGGATTTACCCCGTACCCCTTCATTTCGATTAGAGACCAAGCGCGCCCTTGTTGCGGGAGCATCTTCTGGAATTGGTCTTGCGGCGGCGGTGGCACTGGGGGAAGCGGGGGCTCATGTAGTTTTAGCAGCACGCAGTTTGGATAAACTAAATGCCGTCGTGGAACAAATGACCAAACAAGGGATGTCAGCCGAAGCACTACAATTAGATGTATCTGATATCGAAAAGATGGAAGTCGATATTTCATCGCAAAGCTCTTTTGATATTTTGGTCAATAGCGCCGGACTAGCCCGCCACACGAAAGCGGTAGATACAGACCTATATGATTATGATGCGGTTATGAATTTAAATTTGCGGGGTGCCTACTTTTTAACCCGCACCGTTGCTAAAGGATTATTGAAAGCAGGAAAACCCGGATCGCTGATGAATATTACATCTCAAATGGGCCACGTGGGCGGAATTGAGCGGGCTGTATATTGCGCCTCTAAATTTGGTGTTGAAGGGTTTACCAAGGCGATGGCCATTGAGTTTGGTCCTGGCGCAATTCGAATCAATTCAATTGCCCCGACCTTCATCCGCACACCTTTGGGCGCAGTCACGCTGCAGGACCCTGAAAAACGCAAATGGGTTGAAGATAAAATCAAGCTAAACCGAGTGGGCGAAGTTGAAGACATTATGGGTGCTGTTACCTTTTTAGCATCCGACGCTTCGGCGTTGATTACCGGAACATCACTGTTGATTGATGGTGGCTGGACGGCAGACTAAGGCCGAACCCCATTGGGTTGTATTTTTTCTGATTGCGGGTAAAATTAACTTACAAGGCTTAACTTAAAGCTTTCGTGAGGATTTGATGCCTAAAGATAAGGTAACGCGCAAGTTAATGAATATTTTAAACGCCGATGCTCTAGCCTATTCACGGCTGACTGGTGCGGATGAAGTCGGTCCTCATCGACAACTTTCCACAAGTCTTGATTAAATCTCAAAAACAATAGAAACATCCAATGGTCGCGTCGTCCATTACGCCAGCGATGCGGTGTTAGCCTAATTTCAAAGCGTTGTCGCAGCCGTAGAGACAGCTGTTCATATTCAAAGCGCACTGGCTAAAATTTCGGCGGATATTTCAGATGATGAGCACGTACTATTTCGAATTGGCGTAAATACAAGTGTAGTTATTGATGATCGCGATGATATTTATGGCGAGGGAGTAAACATGGCTGCCTAGCTTGAAGCATTTGCTAAACCCGGAAGGGTTTGCATATCCGGGTACGGCTTATGGTCAAGTTGACGACAAGTTGGATTTAAACTTTGAAGATATGTGTAAACAGAATGTTAAAAACATCGCCCAGCACTTTCATTCGTATTCAGTAATAGAAAGAATGTCTGCACACGCGTCCAGCAACTTACCGGTGCCTGAGGCTAATCTTCCGTTGCACCAAGAAATTAAATTTTACGCTGCGCCTGATGGCGTACAAATTGCTTATTCAAGCGTTGGCAATAGCCCTCCTTTAATAAAAACAGCAAACTGGCTTAATCATTTGGAGTATGACTGGAAAGCATCATTTGGAGCCACATCATAAAGGTCTTTGCTGAAGAACATACGTTGGTGCGGTTTGATCAACATAGTAATGGGCTTTCCGATTGGGATGCTGAGGATGTGTCGTTTAATGCTTGGTTACAAAATTTAGAAACCGTCACAAATGCCACAGGGCATCAACGCGTTGCAATTCTTGGTTTATCTCAAGGGTGCTCTGCAGCAGTCGCTTATACCGTGCGCCATCCAGAGTGCGCCTCGCACTTAGTGCTATATGTCGGATATTTGCGCAAACGGAACCACCGGGGATCAAAAGATGTTTTTTTCCAAGAAGAAGCTATGATATCATTTATCCCAAGTGGTTGGGGTCAAAACAACCCAGCCTTTCGTCAAATTTTCACATCCTTGTTTGTGCATGATGGGACCACCAAGCAAATGGACTGGTTCAATGAACTTCAACGCAGAACACAAAAGAGTATTAATGTTATGGGATAAGGCCGCCAAGTCACGACGCCAATACTTGTTTTACATGCCCGTGATGATGATGCAGTTGCTGCGTTTGAAAGAAGGACGCAGAATGGCAACTGCATTCCCCTGCACACGCTTTATAGCTCTTGAAAGGCGCAATCATATCGTCTTATAAAACGAACGCGCCTGTCCCCGTTTACGCGACAAAATTTTAGCTTTTTTAAAAAGCTAATGTGCAGACCTTAACTACTTTCGATCCATTCAGAAAAAGCTTTTCCCAAGCTTTCTGAAACCGTTCCACATCCTTCTCTTTCTGATTAGCGGAACATTCTCATGGATGGAAAACAAAGGTAAATATCGCCTCGTCCCACCAACGGCCCCATGGAACGAGCTACATTGCGACGCCACACGAGGCGGTAGGCTTAGTATCTGACTTGATTTAAAAACCCAGCATTCTTGGGTTGAAAAATAGGCCACCATATCGGCAATATTTTGATCCGTCAGATTTCCAACCTTATTTGCCATCGCTGGGTATTTCCGCTCTGAGAAACCGTGTTTTACCAAAATCAGAACCACTAAAATTTTTGATTTGGCGCTCTATATACAATCGTTTTTGACCTGCACGATTTGGAATCATAGGGTACATAAGACCCTTATTTAGTCCGGGACATTTAAGGCACGTTTTTACTTTAATTTGACCCGAAACAGAGCCGCCATTTTGTATTTTCATAAACAGCGGCGTTGACCGAAAAATAAGGCTCAAAAAAATAGAGTTTGTTTCATGTAACAATGATGCCTCCATTCATATAATCTGCAACCCACTATTTTGTTATTTGTTGCTTTCAGTACCCGAGGAGCATGAGATATCATGACAAAAAGGATATTAAATCAATGGTTCTGGCGCTAACAATTCAAAAGACCTATGCAACACCCGTTATCTTGGTGGGAGGTGGCGATATTGCATGGCAGCAGCTTGAGGTCATAAATTGCTCTTCGTACCCGGTTATTGGCGTTGATGGAGGTGCCGTTTCGTTACACGAAAAAGGTATAATTGCAGATCTCATCATTGGTGATTTGGATTCCGTATCGAATATCAACTCATTTCCCGCTTCAATTGAAACTATCAAGCTGGAGGAACAACAAACCACAGACTTTGAAAAAGCGCTGTATAGCATTGATGCGCCGCTTTTCATTTGTTTTGGATTTTGGGGGAATCGCTTGGACCACTGCATGTCAGCACTCCATGTTCTAACGAAGTATAGGGGACAAAAATGCGTTGTAATAGTCGACCAAGCAGATTTCTTATTCACACCACATGGAGCAATTGATTTAGAACTTAGCTTAAAAACCAGATTTTCTATTTACCCATTAGAAGCAACGACGTTCACCGCGTCTTCAGGGCTTTTATATCCACTGGTTGGCTTAACTCTAAAAGCTGGGGACGCAATTGGAACATCGAACGAAACAAATAGTACACGAATTCGTATATCCCCAACGAACGACACACAAGTGAACTATGTCGTTATTTTACCAAATTCTGAATTGGGGGCTGTTCTAAGCAGTATATTTTAGTTTCAAAAATATAAGAAGCCGGGTTCTGATAGCTATTAAATGTTATTAAATAAGACAAAATAAAAGCCGCCCCATTTTTCAAGGTGAAGTGACTATTGGTATTTGTCTCAACTCAATTAAGCAGCGCGAACTTGCTGCATAAACTTGTCAACTTCTGTCTTTAAGGTTTCAGACTGCTTTGAAAATTCAGATAATGAATTCAAAATTTCGGTTGCTGCAGCGCCTGTTTCAGAAGCCGCTTCAATGGTTGCGTTCAACGCTAACAGGTTGGTCTGTTCCACAATATCAGTAATAAGCGCCACAACTTCACCAATCTTATTTGCATATACAGCCAAACCTTGGATTTGTGTATCCGTAGCCTGTGCATCGGCAACAGCTTTAAGTGCAATCGCTGTTGACGCTGTTACTTGACGACTGATTTCATTGACAGACGATGTCAATTCGGCAACTTTTGAGCACCGCCTTTGGGGCCTGCTTTTTTTGCTAATTTACGGCGTTCATTGCGGTTCATTTTAGGCAGCACTTCTTATGCCAAGGTTAAATATGTTTCATTTGCATTATAAATTGTAGCCGTTAGAAATAGATTAACGTCGCCGAATTATAAGCGGCCGCTTACCGCCTCAAGTGGCTGATTGCCCAGAATCATATCTGACGCTTTTTCGCCAATCATAATGGTTGCTGCGTTTAGATTTGCCGTTGGCATGGTCGGCATAATCGATGCATCTGCAACGCGCAGCCCTTCAATACCATGTACCCGAAGCTGATCATCAACAACTGTTGATGGATCGGTTATTGGCCCCATACGGCAGGTCCCCATGGGGTGGAACGTTGTTGTGCCGCGTTCTTTAGCAGCTCCCATTAATTCATCATCTGTTTTTACATCAGGACCGGGAAAGTCTTCACCATCAAAAAACGGGCTCATGGGCGCAGACATCATAATGCTACGAGCTATTTTCATGCCTGCGAGCAAAACCCGACGATCGGTTTCATGTTCTAAATAATTGGGTTGGATCATCGGCTTATCGAAAGGATCAGCTGAAATCGCTTTAACAAACCCCGTGCTTTCAGGGCGCTGCTGCCACGACGCCAAAGTCATCCCAGGGAATTTATCTAAGATTGCTTGCCTTCCTGATGTATAACTGGCGGGCATAAAAGTCAGTTGCAAGTCAGCATTATCGATGGCCGGATCAGAGCGCCAAAAGGCGTAAACTGCGGTCGCACTTAAAGAGAGAACGCTCGGCTTTTTCATCAACCATTTCATGCCTTCAATAAAAACCCGTGGGCCTTGCGCCAATTGGTTAATGCTGGTTGCGTTTTTAACCCGCGCCGTAAATCGAGGCGTATAGTGATCGCGCAAATTACTCCCGACCCCTTTAAGGGCGTGAACCACCGGAACATTTAAATCATTCAACAATTCAGGATCTCCAATACCTGATAATTGTAAAAGCTGCGGTGAATTAATGACGCCACCCGACAAAATAATTTCACGGCGCGCCCCAATCTCTTTTGGACTTCCGCCCCGCCCGCCTTTGCTATAGCGCACTCCGGTTGCTTTTTTACCGTCCATAATAAGGCTGGTCGCATGGGCGCTGGTGATAATTGTCAAATTGGGCCGAGACTTAGCCGGAGTTAAAAAGGCCCGGGCTGAGCTAACCCGGCGGCGCTTATTGATCGTCCGTTGGGTGTAAGATGAACCTTCTTGAACAGCGCCATTGTAATCTTTATTGCGTGGTATTCCAACGCTTTCAGCCCCATCGATAAAGGCTTCACATAAAGGGTGCTTCCAATCTGTATCAGTAACCGCCAATCCACCATCGCGGCCCCGGTAATCTTCGTTTGCATCACCAATCCGCATTTCAGATTTTTTGAAATAAGGAAGAATGTCAGCATAACCCCATCCTTTGTTGCCACGTTGGGCCCAATTATTAAAATCATTCCGATGGCCACGGTTATAAACGTTACCATTTATAGAGCTTGAGCCGCCCAGTGTCTTACCGCGAGGCACTGGAATGGCGCGTCCACCGGTCCATTCGGATGGTTCCGTCTGGTATCGCCAATTAAATGTTTTGTCGTCCAACAACTTCATAAAGCCAGCTGGAATGTGGATCATTGGATGCCAATCAGGTGGCCCGGCTTCTAAAATACAGACCGTATACTTACCGCTTCCAGATAAGCGATTAGCTAACACACAGCCAGCAGAACCAGCACCAACAATTACATAATCAAAAGTATCCATGGGAATTAGTATCTCAACAAAAAAGGAAGGGTTACTTACTGTCCTAAAAAAGATTGGTAAAAACCAGTTAAATTTTCATTGCACCCATCTAGAACAGGCATTTCTCCGTTGCCTATTCAGCACCTGAACGGGCAGGTTTAATCAATACACCACACACAAGTGCAACAGAGGCCATTAACATGGACAAAATAAGGGCATACCAGCCAAACGTTCCGGCATCAGGACCTAAATCCAAACCTTTCATAAGCTCTGCATCTGAAATAAAACAGGCAAGGCTTCCAACGAAACCGAGTAGTGATAAAACAAGCGCCAAGGCCCCAAACCGGACTTTCGATTCGTTTGCAATTTTAGCTGCCGTACCTTTAGCCATGACTTAACACCTCAGAAATTGTGATACAAAAATTGATCTAAAACCCAGAATGGCTCGTGAGATTATTAATAATGAAATTATCATATTTTACATATACTTTTTGCAAGTTTAAATAGTGATTACTTATATTCTTATAAAAAATATGCATAACTTTTGATACTTGCTCAAACCGACCTTAATGCGAATACAAAAAATCTAAAAAAAATAAGACCTTAGCGTCATTAACCGGCCCGTGATTAAATATGAACAATGCTAAGCTTTAACACCATCACGCCAATACGGGTTCCTCCACGGTGCATTGGGCACCGGACCTTGATTTGGGTAGGCAAATCGTAGATTGCCAAAGTAGGTCAGTAAGCGGCGTTCTTTTAAGTCTAGAATGCGGGTTCGTCCATGCAGAAAGCAGGTGTTATCGACCATCATCACGTCCCCATTTTCCCACTAGTTATATTTGGACGGCTTCTCAACAGTTTTTTGACAACCTCAACTATTTCGTCTGGGACAATCGTTCCGTCTTCGTAAACCGGGAACCATTTGTCATCCTGTATGTATCGGGCAAACAACAAAAAATTACCAAACGCTAACTTAATAGAAAACATAGGCTTATGAAGAATAGGCACTTCATAGGTGCAAAAGATTTTTCCACCGTACTTGGTGAATTTAAAGGGGCAGTCTTCCGGTGAGTTGTTCAAATCATCATCAATGTAATCGTATTTTTTAAGCCAAGACCTCAAAAGTTCCAGAGGAGCAGCTAACGAATAGTTTGATTTCCGCCGACTGAAAGCTTTAAGAACGCGTGATGGTAATTTACGGAAAAGTTCAATCCCGTCACAAAAAAAGGGTTGGCCATCTGCTTTTGGAGCACTCTCACAGGCGAAAAAAATATCAGACTTCCAAGGCTCGCGCGACATTTCCGGATGCAAAGGAAAAGGGTTATTGCCGGGGTCAACGGTTTAAATATTCTTTGCATCATCAACCGTTTGACGCCCAGCACTAAAGTTTTTAATCGCATGGGTACAATAAGTACTGGTTTATTTAAGAAAATTATCAACGGACAAATTAAAACTAGGAAAAAGAATTGCGCTAAATTGTTTACACAAGTTTTCAACCCATTTGGTATCAACGCAATTAAGCTTCTGATCTTCTGTATCTGGTAAAAAAATCAAATAACTAAGACCTTTTTCAGGCTTCTGCATGTTTATAATTTTAACTTATTATTGAATATAAATCATACATAATCTATTCCAAGTTACTAATATTAGAACACAAACAAGTATTTTTATTTTTAAAAGTACCTATTTTAGTGATTATGTTTTATATATATCAACTATAAAGAAATATTAATCACATTTAATGCCTTAAGCGCATCAATCGTTTCTTCGAATAACGGGGTTGATTTGCGTGTTTTTTCGTCCATCAAAACAAGCACGTTTTCACTGGTTGCCATGCATATTCCGTTCAAGAAAATTCCCTGAAGCAAACAAACTGAAGACCGTCCTACTTTTGTGACACCCGTGCCAATGATCACATCTCCCGGCCAATTCATCTCTTCAATGAAATTAATTTTCAGTTGAGCGATTACATACTGAGCGCCGGGCTGCAGAAATGGTTGCTTTGGGTCATATAAAAACCCAACACGACCACTTTCACACAGGGTTGAATAGACTGCATTATTAATATGCCCCTGACGGTCTGTATCCCTATAGCGCAATTTCTCAGTTATCTGCGTTGGGAATTGATCAAGCGTCATTATTTGGGGTTTGCTGCTCATTTTATTATATATTCCT
>JAPKAX010000035.1 GCA_028825025.1 Rhodospirillales bacterium
AATAATCGTTGCAATCGTATAGCTAGTTAAAAGAAACGCCATTGGCGGGTTCCATCGCCAAGCAATTTGAAAAGGTGAAATATTGGTAACCCGCGACAGATAAAGGCTGGTTCCTGAATAAGGATTAATCAAAGTACTTAACCCCCAAATACCTAGCAACGAAATTCCCAAAATCCAATCAGGAACCCCCATCACTTCCGGCGGCAAGACCTCGCCAACCAAAATAACAACAATAACCGCATGGAGCCCCAACCCGGCGATCACCAACATTCCGTATAAAAGTAAAGCAATGCGCAAATCTACGTAAGGAATATAGGTGTCTAGCCATTGAGTTAAATTTGTTGCCGGAATAAGGGTCGAAACACCAACGCCAAAAACCGTTGCACCCACGAAAATCAGCGCTTCGTTTCTGAGCCCCGGAACACCGTCCAAAACCTCAGACACGATTATTTTAATTCGGAGCCATACCGTCGGGCCATTTTCAGAGTTCGTTGCAAACCAAAGCACCGCATAGAGCGGCGCAATCATTGACAAAGCAACCGGCAGGGACAGGTGAGCAAACTCAATGGTTCCAATAACCAAAAAGACCAATGCTCCTAAAATCGCAATGACTGTAAGCCGGTTCGACATCGATAAAGGAGCCGGCACAATCGGAGCGCTGGCACCGGTTAGCTTACGCCACGCCACGCGGTCATAAAGCCACCCCATAAAAATGGCCCCGGCGCCCAAAAATGCGCCCCAACCTGCAACATCGGTCCATTGCAATGTGGGGATCGCCAGCAGCACAACGACCATCGCGATATAAAATGGTGACCATGCGGACGCACTGACAAAACCAATCATTAGTGCGCCAACCATTCGGCGGCGCAAAATTGGGTCTTTTTGTCGCTCGACCATTGTCGACAGCAAGCTCAAACCGGCTAAGTTTAAAACCGAGCCCAAAAAATGGACCCCCACCGCCAAATATAAATACCGGCGGCCCGGTGGCTGATTAACAATCATTCTGCGTGTGGCACGGATAGAGGGGCTAACGGATGCAGGGATGCGGATCCAGGTGACTGCAAAGAACACCATCAAAAAAGTTTTGCCACGGGCAAACCCATCTACAATTAAGTACAAATCTGTTCCGCTGGCATAAACCGAGATCATGCCCGCAGCAATTAACCCTAAACCAACGGTGGCTTGCGGTAATGGTGCGTTATTAACCTCAAGGATCAAAAACAAGGCAATGAATGCGGCAATAATTGGCTCGGCATGCGGAACCACCATAAGCGCATTGGCAACACCAAGAACAACAATCGACAGATAAATAGTAATCGACAAACGTGTTATCATCCGAACAGCTGCAAAACGAAAACACCTGAAGTAATAATTAAGGCAGCAGCAATGCGCCGCCAGCCAAACCCTTCTCTAAGAATAAATGCGCCAATCAAGGTTGCGAATAAAACCGACGTTTCCCGCAACGCAGACACATGCGCCATCGCCCCCTCGTTCAAAGCATACAAAGCCAGCGCGTAAGCAACTAATGCTAAGCTGCCACCCATCACGCCGGTTTTCCAATTTACCACAACAAAGGGTTTAATATCTTTGCGACGATAGACAATCGTCCACAAAACAATCGGAACGCCTTCCAAAAAATTCAACCACGCAATATACGGCCACGGGCTTGAACCAGACCGAATGCCCATGCCGTCGATGACCGTATAACTGGCAATCATTGCTCCTGTCATAAGCGCCAACCCAATGGGTTTCATTCCCGCCCGGCTGATCCGCCCTTTTGCAAACGTTAGGCTAAAAATGCCAACTGAAATCAAAAAAATTCCAGCGATGGCGCCTTCGGTTGGCACTTCATCAGCCAAAACCAAAGCCAATATTACAACCAACAAAGGCGATGAGCCGCGGGCGATGGGGTAAACCTCGCTCAAATCGCCAAACTTATAACTGAGCAGTAAGAACAGATAATAGAAGTTGTGAATCACCACTGATATGAGTAAATACGGCCAGACAGTGGGGTCGGGCAGCCCTGTATAAAAGATTGCCAACAGACCAATCATCACTCCGGTGAAATGGATCAGAGTGAGGGTTAAAACACGGTCACCAGTACTTTTAACAATCGCGTTCCAAAACGCATGGATAAGGGCTGCAAGCAGGACAAGAAGAACCAGATGAAATTGAAGAATCATAACGTATGCCGACAAAAAATAGATATGCGGCGTGAATGCCCCAACCGAGAGGTAATTATTTAGGGCTTAAATGATGACAAAGTAAAGCCGTGAAGGATTAACTTTCAAGCCCCATCAAAGATCGCGCGAAGGCATCAGCCTCAAACGGGCGCAAATCATCAATACCTTCGCCAACGCCAACCGCATGAACTGGAATTTCAAATCTTTCAGCTAACGAAACAACAACGCCGCCTTTGGCAGAACCATCAAGCTTGGTTATGATCAGCCCAGAAACATCAACCATGTCTTTAAACACTTCAACCTGGCTGTGGGCGTTTTGGCCAATCGTCGCATCCATCACCAACAAAACACTGTGGGGTGCGGTTTCATCAACTTTGCGAATAACCCGAACGACTTTCGTCAGCTCTTCCATCAAATCTTTGCGGTTTTGCAAACGCCCCGCCGTATCAATCATCAAAACATCAGCCCCCGACGCTTGTGCTTCTTTTATCGCATCGAAAGCTAACCCAGCGGCATCCGCCCCGTTATCGCGCGAAATAACCGGACAATCAGACCGTTCGCCCCAAATTTGCAATTGCTCAACAGCAGCAGCCCGAAACGTATCGCCCGCAACCAAGGTAACCGATTTCCCTTGATCTTTAAATTGTCGCGCCATTTTGCCAATGGTTGTGGTTTTGCCACTGCCATTAATACCGCAAACCAAAATGATGTGCGGCTTATGGGTTCCATCAATGACCAAAGGCTGGGCGACAGGGGCAAGTATTGTTGCGACTTCCTCAGCCAATACAATTTTGATCTCTTCTGATGAAATCTCTTGATCGAAACGTGTTTTAGCAAGTGAAGATGTCAACCGAGTGGCCGTTGAAACGCCCAAATCACCTTGGATTAAGATGTCTTTTAAATCCTGTAACGCTTCCGCATCTAATTTGCGCTTAGTAAATAAATCCGTAATACCCGTTGAAATTTTTTCAGATGAGCGTTGTAAGCCCGCTTTCAGTCGGCCAAACCAACCGCCTTTATTTTCTTCGACCATTTATATACGGGCCCCTATTAATTCACCGTCTGTATGTCCGGAGATTTGAACTTTTATCAACTCGCCGGCTTCACACTCGCTCTTTAATATAACTGGCACAAACTGAGAGTTAAAACCCCGGCTGCCTTTTTCAACAAGCACATCGGTTATAGCATCCAACTGAGTGCCCATATAATAGGATAAAATCTGTTCTCCGGCATTACGGAGCTGCAAAGCCCGATCTTTACGAATATCCATAGCAATACTCGGCATTTTCACCGCCGGGGTGCCTTCGCGTTCTGAATACGGGAAGACATGTAAATGCAATAACCCCATTTCAGTGACTGCATCCAAAGTGTTTTGGTGCATGACATCTGTTTCCGTTGGAAAGCCAGCAATCAAATCTGCGCCAAACACAACATCGGGACGCAATTCAAGGGCGCGCTTTGCCAATTCAAGGGCTTGGCTGCGGGTATGGCGACGTTTCATGCGCTTTAAAACCATATCGTCCATGGCTTGCAAACTTAAATGTAAATGTGGCATTAACCGCTCGTCCGTAGCTAACACATCCAAAAGCGCGTCATCAATAAAGGCTGGGTCTAGGGAGCTTAAGCGCAACCGAGGCAATTCAGGAACGGCTTTTAACAAACGCCTGACCAAATCTCCCAACTGCGGTTTTCCAGCTAAGTCGCCACCGTAAGAGCAAATATCAACGCCCGTGAATACAACTTCTTTATAGCCGTTTTCGACCAATTGACGAACTTGATTTACAATAACACCCGGAGCCAAAGACCGGTTGTTGCCGCGTGCAAACGGAATAATACAAAACGTACAACGATGATCGCAGCCCTGTTGAATTTGAACAAAAGCACGTGTTTGGTTATCAAAACCGCTAATCAAATGCGGCGCGGTTTCTGTGATTTCCATAATATCAGCAACGGCCACTCGCTCATCCGCATGGGCAGGCAGGTAGCTTTTCAAATCGAGCTTTTCTTCATTGCCAATCACCCGGTCCACCTCTTCCATATCAGAATAAGCTTTAGGGTTCAACTGCGCCGCACAGCCTGTAACGATGACTTGCGCGTTTGGGTTTTCTTTGCGGGCACGGCGAATGGATTTACGGGCCGAGCGCTCGGCTTCTGAGGTCACGGCGCAGGTATTAATAATAATCGCGTTTTCTAACCCAGCCGCTCGGCTGTGGTCGCGCATGATTTCGGATTCGAACGCATTGAGCCGACACCCCAAAGTGATAATTTCGGCATCAGACATCAGAGGTGCGCCAACAAAGTTGGATCAAAGGTGCCTTCAAAACTGGTGGCAACGGGTCCAGTCATCAACACATGCCCATCTTCTCGCCATTCAATTTGCAGTGTTCCACCATCCAAAGTCACGTCAACGTTGCGCCCTGTTAGTCCGCGTCTGTGCGCAGCCACCGCCACCGCACAAGCGCCAGACCCGCAGGCTTCGGTAATCCCCGCCGCCCGTTCCCAAACCCGCATTCGAACTTGATCGGGGCCGGTTATTTGAACAATTTCAATATTGGCTAATTCGGGAAACAAATCATCATACTCTAATAAAGGGCCAATGCGTTCCAATGCAATTGCTGCTATATCATCAACAAAAAACACGGCGTGAGGATTACCCATATTAACGCCCACGGGGTCAATAACGCCATCTGCGCTAATGCCCATATGTAAGGTGTCGACGTTGCGACTGGTTGGCACATCCCTCCATGTCAATCCGGGCTGCCCCATATCAACGGTAACTCGACCATCCGAATGACGCGATGAAGCCAATAGCCCCGCAACCGTTTCTATAACAATCTGATCGCGTGCAAGCTCGTTCATCACCAACGACGCAACACACCGGGTTCCGTTCCCACAGGCCTGCGCCTCGCTGCCATCGGGGTTGCGAATGCGCATAAAAACGTCAGCAGCATCTGTGGTTGGTTTTTCTAAAATCAATAGCTGATCAAAGCCAACTCCGCTGCGGCGATTTGCAATGGCGCGGGATTCTTTAATGCCAAGCGCAATTGCTCCGTCGCGATCATCAATCACAACAAAGTCATTGCCTAAACCATGCATTTTTATAAACGATATATCAGTCATAAGGGGTAAATAGGGTCTCAGGGGGTTAGATGTCCACCCCAAACAGCTAAAACCGAGATTTCTACTGGCTGGAAACAAACTTTTCCATATGAAATTGCGCATGTTTCGGCTCATACACGTAGTTTTGCCCCACCGGGCAGGCATGGCGCGCCAAGCACCCCCGCAACCCACATTCCGTTGGTGCTATTGTATTTAAATGATCGACACAAGCTGGCACATTATAATAATTCGGCCTAAACGCCTCCACCGGGCATGCGGTAAGGCACGGTTTATCAATGCAACTTTCACAGGGTGATAATATTTTTTCAATCGTTGGCATATCTACACGAAGATTAAAAATCAACGCCGCCCGGTATGCATGCCACAATCCATCTATCGGGTGAATAAGGGCCCCGATGGGCGATGGGGAAACAGGCTCCGCCCGCTGGGCCCATTGCTGGAACGGATGGTACGGCGGGCCATCGAAAGGAAATAGAGCTTGAGCTTTAAACGCGGATGCAATCGGGTCCACAACCCGGCGTGTCCAAGTATCCATAGGGTCTTGTTGAGAAATATCAAATGATCCCGCAAAGGCCTGCCACATTTGAGGCCGGGCATTCCCGACCATAACCAAAGACCCACCAGGTTTAATTGGATCATCTGATGCCAATGCAATGGCCCCCTGGCAAATCAAACCATGAGGATGAAGCACATCACTAATATCTTTATAAGTCATTATCCAAATTGCACGCGCATTATCGCTCAGGTCAAGATGCGTTCATCTTTTTAATACTTTTGGGTTTATCTACTAGGAATGAATAATTTAGGCTTTCACCAACAGCCCGCACCGGTGCTAAAAAAATGCGCCACGCATCCATGCTTTTAATCGAGCTATAAGCAGATAAAAACGCGCTCACTTCGGATATGGGAACCTGAGATAAAATGGCCTCTGCCGGAAACACATCTATTTCTGGCACCCTAATAAAAAAGTATCAACAGAAATATCTAAGTAAGTGGCTAATCTGATTAGAGTTTTTATATTCAGCCACTTTTCACCGCGTTAAATACGAGATGTTGTTCCAGCGGAACCTCCCAGAACCGCATCCATTTGACGCAACATCAAAATCAAACGGGCCCTATGCGCTTGATCTCAACGCTGCCAAATGCGCATTTAATTTATCAACCCTCTTAGATTTCGCCATATGAATCCCACTTACAAATCAAAACACATGCTTGATTAGATTAAATAATTTTATGCACTTATTAGTTTTTCACGCCTTTTTTTGTTTGCCAAGATTAGGAACCCGACCGAGCTAGCACTTGACTCTACGACCTTCGATCCATATTATACGCCACAATTCAGGGAAATCTAAAACCCTACGTCTCACGGGGCGCCGCCAATCCGCGAATTTCGCGCACTGGCGCATTTGTCGTTGTGCATTTGGATTAGAGATAAAAAGACGATGTTCGATAATTTAACAGACCGCTTAGGTGGAATATTCGACAAGCTTAAAAAGCGCGGTGCGCTGAACGAAAAAGATGTCGACGAGGCATTACTTGAAGTTCATACAGCCCTTTTAGAAGCTGATGTTGCCTTGTCTGTCGTTAACGATTTTATCGAATCTGTCCGTGAAAAAGCCATTGGCCAAGACGTTATCCGTTCCGTTACACCGGGTCAGATGGTGGTTAAAGTTGTTCATGATCAGCTAATCGAGACATTGGGCACAGAAGGCAACGAAATTAACTTGACTGGCGTATCGCCCGTTTCAATTTTGATGGTTGGATTGCAAGGTTCTGGTAAAACAACAACCAGTGCCAAATTGGGCCTTCGCTTAACCAAGCGCGATAACAAAAAAGTATTGATGGCCTCTTTGGACATTCACCGTCCTGCGGCTCAACAACAATTAGCCACCTTAGGTGAACAAACAAACGTTCAAGTTTTACAATCTGTGTTTGGCGAACAGCCTATTGCCATCGCCAAGCGGGCCATGGAAATGGGCCGTAAAGAAGGCTTTGACGTTGTTATCCTAGATACCGCCGGGCGCCTACATATAGATAAAGCCTTAATGGCAGAAGTCGCCCAAGTCCGCGACATCGCAAAGCCCGTTGAAACCCTGTTGGTGACCGACGCGATGACCGGTCAAGACGCGGTCAACGTGGCGCGTGAATTCAAAGAAAAAGTCGGCATTACTGGCATTGCGCTAACCCGTGTTGACGGCGACGCACGCGGCGGCGCGGCTCTTTCTATGCGCGCCATTACCGGTGCCCCGATTAAGTTAATGGGCGTTGGCGAAAAAATGGAAGAGCTAGAGCTTTTCCAAGCAGAACGTATTGCCGGATCCATTTTGGGCATGGGCGACATTGTTGGCTTGGTAGAAAAAGCTGGCGAAGCGGTCGACCAGGAAGAAGCCGAAAAGATGGCCAAAAAGATGCTGAAAGGCCAGTTCACTTTGGACGACATGGCCCAGCAATTAGGCCAGATCAAAAAAATGGGCAATCTTGAAGGTTTGCTGGGCATGATGCCCGGCGCACAAAACATTAAAAAACAAATGGCAGGCGCTGACATCGACGACAAATTAATTGGCCGCCAAGAAGCGATTATCCGTTCCATGACAAAGAAGGAACGACATAATCCAAAACTTTTAAACGGTTCACGCAGGCGCAGAATCGCCGAAGGATCAGGTACAACGGTGCCTGATGTGAACCGGGTCTTAAAGCAGTTTAAGCAGATGGGCCAAATGATGAAGAAAGCCGGGAAAATGGGCAAAAAAGGGATGATGCGCGGCGGCGGAATGATGCCGGGCATGATACCACAATCCCCTCCCGGAGGTGGATTTCGCTAAGAAGCGTTACGTTATAAGAATTTGAGTAAATTTAGATAAATCGTTTATCTACAGAGTTTTAAGCAAACGAAAGGAAAAAGACTAATATGTCTTTGAGAATACGTCTATCCCGAGGCGGCGCAAAAAAGCGTCCCTTTTATCGGATCGTAATTGCAGACTCACGGAGCCCCCGTGATGGCCGCTTCATCGAAAAGATCGGCACATATAACCCTATGCTTCCGAAAGACGGTGGAAACCGTTTGGTCATTAAAGAAGACCGCGTGAAGTATTGGGTCAGTGTTGGTGCATTACCAAGTGACCGTGTTGCACGCTTCTTGGGCGATGCTGGTTTGATGGATAAGCCTGCGACTCCTGCGAACCAAACAAAGCAAGACAAGCCAAAAGCAAAAGCTCAAGAGCGTTTGCAAGAGCAAGCTGATAAGGCCGAAGCGTCTGCAACTGCGGCGGCTGAAGCGGCTGCGGCTCCTGCTGAAGAAGCACCGGCTGAAGCGGCTGCGGCTCCTGCTGAAGAAGCACCGGCTGAAGCGGCTGCGGCTCCTGCTGAAGAAGCACCGGCTGAAAAGCCTGCTGCTGAAGAAGCCGCTAGCTAAGACGAGTTTGAGGGGGTACCAGTGATGGTAACGAAACCTGCTGCATCGGAGCTGATTTGCGTTGGCGCGGTGACAGGCGCACGGGGGATCAAAGGTGATGTTCGGATCAAAAGCTTTACAGCCGATCCAAGTGCTATCGCCAGTTATGGTCCTTTGTACGACAAAACCGGAAGTCATATCTACGTTCTTAAAATTACTGGCCAAGCTAAAGGCCAGTTAATTGGACGGATCGAGGGAACGCCAGACCGGACAGCAGCTGAGAAGCAACGGGGGATACAGTTTTTTGTTCCAAGAGACAGTCTTCCTGAGGCTGTAGAAGACGAGTTTTATCTTTCAGACTTAATCGGACTTCCGGTTGAAGATTTGGAAGGTAAATCACTAGGGACCATTAGTTCTGTTGAAAATTATGGAGCTGGTGACGTCTTAGAAATTGTTGGTGTGATAAGTGGGGGCCTAATGCTTCCGTTTACCAAACAAGCAGTTCCCCGGGTTGATATTCAAAACGGTTTGGTCGTTATTGACCCGCCGGATGGAATATTTGATACACCAGACGAAGAAGTAAAAGAAAGCGATAGCGGTCAATAGACCAAAGGATATTTGAAGTTAAGCTAATGACTAAATTTGATACCACATGGCGAGCAACAGTGCTCTCAATCTTCCCGGATATGTTTCCGGGACCTCTAGGTATGTCCCTAGCAGGTCAAGGATTGAACGAAGGTGCTTGGTCGTTAGATACCTTGGATATCAGATCGTTCACAACCGACAAACACCGTTCCGTCGACTGCCCCCCGTTTGGTGGTGGACCCGGTATGGTGATGCGCCCCGATGTTATCGATAGCGCATTGCAGTCGGCAAAAAAGACTTCACCCGATGTCCCTTTGGTTTACTTGTCACCGCGCGGACAAACTTTCACCCAAAGCAAAGCTCAGGAGCTCGCATCGGGCCCCGGAATAACTTTGTTATGTGGGCGATTTGAAGGTTTGGATCAACGCATTCTAGATTCCCACGAAATCGAAGAAATAAGTATCGGTGACTTTGTCTTATCAGGCGGCGAACCAGCGGCAATTACGCTGTTAGACGCCTGTATCCGGTTGTTGCCGGGTGTCATGGGAAAAGCAGAAAGTTTGGAGCAGGAAAGCTTCGAGACTGGTTTGCTTGAATACCCCCACTACACCCGCCCACAAGTTTGGAACGGGCATGCGGTTCCGGGAGTTTTAATTTCTGGGCACCATGAAAAAATTCGAGCTTGGCGACAGGCTCAATCGGAAGAAATCACCAAACGGCGTCGGCCGGACCTTTGGTCCCAATACGCCGAAACGCATGTATAAAACATTTAATTGAATATCTAAAACGAAGGATGAGACTATGAATATCATCGAAGAGATCAACCAAGAACAAATTGAAAAGTTGACCGCTGACAGCCCTACACCAATTTTTGCTCCTGGCGACACGCTAAAAGTAAACGTTCGTGTTGTTGAAGGCACGCGCGAGCGGGTTCAGGCATTTGAAGGCGTATGTATTGCGCGTAAAAATTCTGGTATCAACTCAGCGTTTACAGTTCGTAAACTGAGCTATGGCGAAGGCGTCGAGCGCGTATTCCCTTTATACTCACCAAGCCTCGAGAGCATTGAAGTTATTCGTCGTGGCGATGTTCGCCGCGCTAAGCTTTATTACTTGCGTGGATTAACCGGCAAAGCAGCGCGTATTGCTGAAAAGACAACCGGTTATGCAGCTAAAGTTTCTTCTGATGAGAAGCGCGTAGCTGCCGAAGCTAAAAAAGCAGCTGGTCAGGCTAAAAAAGACAAAAAAGCCGGCAAAAAAGCCGACAAAAAGTAAGTAGCTCATTATATAGGGTGTCGATGCACTCTTATAGATGAGATGATGTTATATATTTGGGTTGGCTCATGTGGGCCGACCCGGCTCTTATCAATGAACGCGTGATACGGAGGCACCATGTCTGGTACTAAAACTCTTTTCGACAAAATTTGGCAAAACCATTTGGTGGAAGTTCAAGATGATGGCACGTGCCTTCTCTATATTGATCGCCACCTTGTCCATGAAGTAACAAGCCCACAGGCTTTTGAAGGACTTGCAAATGCGGGGCGCAAAGTGCGTCGCCCAGATTTAACTTTGGCTGTTCCCGATCACAATGTACCAACAACCGACCGTACGGCGCGCATCGAAAGCGAAGAAGGTCGTATCCAAGTTGAGACTTTACAAAAAAACTGTAAAGACTTCGGCGTTCCTATGTTTGATTTGCAAGACATCCGCCAAGGCATTGTCCACATCATTGGGCCAGAGCAAGGCTTCACGCTTCCAGGCACAACAACCGTGTGCGGCGATAGCCACACAGCAACCCACGGCGCTTTTGGGTCATTAGCATTTGGTATCGGAACATCCGAAGTTGAACACGTGCTGGCAACCCAAACTCTGTTGCAAAGCCCCTTGAAGAATATGCGGGTTACGGTTGAAGGCGCATTGCCAAACGGTTGTACGGCTAAAGATTTGGTTTTGGCGATCATTGGTAAAATCGGCACTGCTGGTGGCACTGGCTATGTCATTGAATACGCGGGTAAAGCGATCCGCGATTTGACCATGGAAGGCCGGATGACGGTTTGTAACATGACCATTGAAGCCGGTGCGCGCGCTGGCTTGGTGGCTCCGGACGAGACCACGTTCAATTACTTAATGGGTCGCCCAATGTCGCCAAAGGCAGGTGCTTGGGAACAAGCTGTTGAGTTTTGGAAAACCCTGCCATCTGATGAAGGTGCTTTCTACGACAAGGAAGTCACCTTGGACGTCAGCGAAATTGTTCCACAAGTGACTTGGGGTACAAGCCCTGAAGATGTTGCCCCGATTACCGGAACCGTTCCAATGCCCACCAGCTTTAAAGTGGACGGGAAACCAGAAGCTGCACAAGCCTCATTAGATTACATGGGGCTAACGGCTGGAATGGCGATTACGGATATCACAATTGATGTGGTCTTTATTGGATCATGTACGAACGGTCGGATTGAAGACATGCGCGCCGCAGCGGAAGTTGCGAAAGGCCGCAAAGTAGCGGAAGGCGTTCGGGCTCTTGTGGTTCCAGGTTCTGGTTTAGTTAAAGAGCAAGCTGAACAAGAAGGTTTGGATCAAATTTTATTAGAAGCTGGCTTTGAGTGGCGCGACCCCGGCTGCTCCATGTGCTTAGCCATGAACGACGACCGCGTCGAGCCGGGCCAGCGGTGTGCATCCACATCGAACCGCAACTTCAAAGGCCGCCAAGGCTTTGGTGGGCGCACGCACTTAGTTAGCCCCGAAATGGCAGCAGCAGCAGCTGTCACCGGACACTTAACTGACGTACGCGATCTCTAGGATTGGGAGAAAAGTAATGCAAAAATTTGATAAATTAACGGGTGTTGCCGCACCAATGAACATGATCAACGTTGATACAGACATGATCATTCCAAAGAACTTCTTGAAAACCATCAAGCGCTCTGGCCTTGGCAAGAACTTGTTTGATGAAATGCGTTTCGATCGGGAAGGCAATGAGAACCCCGATTTTGTTCTCAATAAACCCGCCTACCGCGAAGCCAAAATCATTGTTGCTGGCGATAATTTCGGTTGTGGGTCATCGCGCGAGCATGCCCCTTGGGCGTTGTTGGATTTCGGTATCCGTTGTGTGATTTCAACATCTTTCGCCGATATCTTTTACAACAACTGCTTCAAAAATGGCATTTTGCCAATCAAAGTCACCAAAGAGCAATTGGACGATTTGATGGATGATGCGGAACGCGGTGCAAACGCGACGCTGTCTATTGATTTGGAAAGCCAGACGATCCAAGGTCCTGATGGTGGTGAAGTTAAATTTGAAGTCGATGAGTTCAGAAAACATCTGTTGTTGAACGGCTTGGATGATATTGGCTTAACGCTTCAAAAAGTTGATAAGGTAGACAGCTTTGAAGAACGGCAAAACGCCAGCCAACCTTGGTTAGCCGGTGTTGCCAAGGTTTAATCAATAACAGAACACTCAAGATTAAAAGAAAAGAGACTGCTATGAGTTCCAATAAAAAAATGCTTTTTCTGCCGGGTGACGGCATTGGGCCTGAAGTTATGAGCCAAGTGCGCCACGTCATAGAATGGATGGACAAACGCCGCCATGTGTCCTTCGACGTTCAAGAAGACCTAGTTGGTGGTGCGGCTTATGATAAGCATGGAACGTCATTAGCTGACGCAACATTAGACATCGCTCAAAGCGTCGACGCCGTTTTATTGGGTGCTGTTGGTGGCCCTAAGTGGGACAACGTTGCCCGCGATGCACGCCCAGAAGCAGGCCTATTGAAGCTTCGCAAAGAAATGGATTTGTTTGCAAACTTGCGCCCAGCAACAGTCATCCCTGCCCTTGCAGAAGCTTCAAGCCTTAAAACGGAGTTGGTTTCTGGTTTGGACATGATGATTGTTCGTGAATTAACCGCGGGTCTCTATTTTGGTCAACCGCGCGGCGTATCTATAAACGCCGATGGTATCCGTGAAGTTGTTGACACTCAGCGTTATACAGAAGCAGAGATCGAGCGCGTTGTTCGCGTCGCTTTTGATCTAGCTGGCCAACGAAATGGCAAGTTAACATCTGTCGAAAAGGCCAATGTCATGGAATCTGGTGTTCTTTGGCGCGAAATTGCGACAACGGTTGGTAAAGACTACCCCGATATTGAGCTTGAGCATATGTATGCCGATAACTGCGCCATGCAATTGGTCCGCGAGCCTAAGCAATTTGACGTCATTGTAACCGATAACTTGTTCGGTGATATTCTGTCCGATTGTGCCGCGATGTTAACCGGCTCATTGGGTATGCTTCCTTCTGCATCTTTGGGTGCGCCCGATAGCGATGGACGCCGCAAAGCCATGTACGAACCAGTACACGGATCAGCTCCTGATATTGCAGGCGAAGACAAAGCCAATCCATTAGCTACGATTTTATCATATGCTATGACGCTGCGCTATAGCTTTGATATGGCTGAAGACGCCAATTATATCGAGCAAGCCGTTCAGAACGTTTTGGCTAACGGCCTACGTACGGGCGACATCATGCAACCTGGTATGACTTTGGTTTCTTGCACCCAGATGGGTGATGCAGTTACCAAGGAATTAGATAAGTTAGCAGCCTAATCTGGGCCTGCATCAACTGAACACGCCCTCATTAATTTCAGTAGCGCATAATATTTCAAACCAACAAACTTAAACAACGCGTTGAAAATGGAACGCCATCGCTTGGCGTTTGGCTTAGTTTGGCCAATCCAGCACTGGCTGAAATATCAGGGCATGTCGGTTATGACTTTGCGATTATTGATAATGAGCATAGTATTGGCAAGATCAAAGATGTAGCGAACATGCTACGTGCTTTCGGTGAGTTAGAGACCACGGCAATGGTTCGGGTTCCGGGCCAAAATCGAGACTATTTGAAGCGGGTTTTGGATGCTGGGGCACCAGACTTAATGATCCCAATGATCGAAACTGCTGATCAAGCCCATGCAGGCGTAGCTGCTTGCCGTTACCCACCGTTGGGCTCGCGTGGTTGCGCGGCTGGATTGGTTCGGGCATCTGGTTATGGCGCAACAGAAGATTACATAACACAAGCCCGTGACGAACTGTTTATCGCGCTCCAAATTGAATCGATAAAAGGCGTTGAAAACACAGCCAAAATCGCCGCTGTTGAAGGCGTTGACATGATCTTTATTGGTGCAATTGATCTTTCAGGCAACTGCGGCATGCTATCACAGTATAGCCGCCCAGAAGTTGTCAGCCAAATTGAAAAGTCCATGGCAGCAACCAAAACTGTTGGCAAATATTTAGGCACAACCCCCCGCCCCGATGGTGATTATTACCAATTGATTGAAGACGGGTTTTTGATGGTTGCAGGAAGCGCAGACACAACGTTGTTTCGTGATGCGGCAAAAGTTGAGATTACCGTATACCGAGAGGGAATGGCAAAACGGGGCAAGTAATCTGCATTTAGGGCGCCCTGCGTTACAGCAGAAAACCCAAAGGCTTGCATCCCTTAGGCTTTCCGTTTAAGTCTACGCCGCACTTAAGGAATTGATGATGACTTTTAATTTGAGAATCACGTCTAAGAATACAGGAACCGCTTTGCGGTTTCCTGCGTTAGCCTGTGGCACAGCTAGCAATATCAAAACCACGATAAAAAACAAACCGACCACGCATTAAGCGGGCCAGACGTGTTTTTATGAACCGGCCCGCGAAAATCCGCGGGCCTTCGTCGTTTTAGGCTAAATCTAGGATGATCAAAAGCCACAAACGAACGAGCAAGGAGTTATTATAAAATGGGTTATACAGTCGCCGTTGTTGGCGCTACGGGCAATGTAGGCCGCGAAGTCCTATCAATTATGGCAGAACGCAACTTTCCTGCCGATGAAGTGATCGCGCTTGCGTCAGCACGCTCTGTTGGTCAAGAAGTCTCCTATGGGGAAGACGAAATATTAACAATTCAGAGCCTTGATGGCTTCGATTTCACAGGAGTTGATATTGTTTTATCATCCCCCGGCGCATCCGTGTCAGCAAAATTTGCACCGATTGCAACCAAAGCCGGAGCCATCGTTATCGACAACACATCACAGTTTCGGATGGACCCAGATGTTCCGTTGATTGTTCCTGAAGTAAACCCAGAAGCAATTGCTGGATACACAAAGCGCAACATCATCGCCAATCCAAATTGTTCGACCATTCAAATGTTGGTCGCCCTTAAGCCTTTGCACGACTTAGCAACAATCAAGCGAATTGTCGTATCAACGTACCAATCCGTATCTGGTGGTGGTAAAGCGGCGATGGACGAGCTGTTTAATCAAACCAAAGGCATTTATGTTAATCAGCCTGCACAACAGCACCAAGATATTTTCACCAAGCAAATCGCTTTTAATACTATTCCTCATATCGATGTTTTCATGGACGACGGATCGACAAAAGAAGAATGGAAAATGGTTGTTGAAACGAAGAAAATTTTAGATCCAAAGATCAAAGTTTCTGCAACGTGTGTTCGCGTGCCAGTGTTTGTAGGTCATGGAGAAGCAATCAATTTGGAATTTGAGAACGAGATTGATGAAAGCCGAGCGCGGGCTGTTCTTGAAAAATCGCCCGGAATTACGGTTCTTGATCATCGCGAAAACGGTGGATATGTGACCCAACAGGAATGTGCAGGTGAAGATTCTGTATATATTTCACGCATCCGTTCAGACCCCACGGTCGACTACGGATTAAGCTTGTGGGTTGTTGCTGACAACTTGCGCAAAGGCGCTGCCCTGAACACGGTACAGATTGCTGAAGAGTTGATCAGCCGACATTTGAGTAAAGCACCTTAAGAGAAAAACCTATGTATTACGGAATGACTTAGAAAGCCAAGCCTGGTTTAATTTCTTATTAAGCGGCCGTTTCCTTTTTGCGTCGGTCGTCTTGAACTACAAGAGAACGGCGCCGACGGTCCAGCCAGAAATATGACTTGGTTTTAATAAGTTGACGTGGGTTTAAATAACCGACTGTATACGAACAATCAAAGATTTTGCAGATAGTGGTTTAATGACATATTCATTAATTCTAGAATCTTTAGCTTCAATCACCCGATCAAGTTTGGAGTGTCCGGTCATCCTTATGATTGGAACTATAGGGTTAAGGCTTTTAGGGTGACGGCGAATTTTGCGTGTAAATTCCAATCCGTTAGATGGCTGCATCTCCCAATCCCCAATAATAATATCCGGCTGGCTAATCACAACACCTGCCCATGTTTCATTAACATTTAAAGCCTCTTTAATTCTTAGGCAACCCATCTCTTTTAAAGTTTGACGAATGACCATGCGGATAAAATCCTGATCGTCGAAGGTCAACACGCTAACGTGTTTTAGATAATTCTATATTGACATAATCACTCCAAAAGTTTCGACGTCTCTTTACACACAAATAATCCAAAAATTATAGATGCATAACAACAAATAAAACATCTTATGGTTGCTTATTTATGGATATTAGGATTGATAGAATAATATCAACCAGTCCTTGCCTTAGTAACTTACAAAATTGTAGGATCCTATCATTTTTTACATAACTAAAATACGATTGAGGAACAGTATTTGCCCGATCAACAATCGATGTGGCATTTGATAAGAGTGTAGGAATTTTAAATGAACCTTAAGACCACGACTGAGAATTTTTTTGAAGATTTCTCCTTAGGCCAGGAGTTGATCCACGCAACACCCCGCACCCTAACGGAAGGCGATGCGTCTTTATATACCGCCCTGTATGGATCACGGTTTGCGGTTAACTCATCAGATATTGTCGCCATGAACTTAGGTTTTGAAGGTGCCCCCATTGATGATATGTTGGTCTTCCATATTGTTTTCAGCAAAACTGTGCCCGAGGTGTCGATCAGTGCATCGGCCAATTTAGGCTATTCAAACGGTGTGTTTGGCGCTGCTGTATATCCAGGCGACACGTTACTCGTCCGCAGCCAAGTCATCGGCCTTAATGAAAGTTCCAACGGGCAGTCTGGTGTGGTTTACG
Source organism: Rhodospirillales bacterium (assembly GCA_028825025.1). Lineage (GTDB taxonomy): Bacteria > Pseudomonadota > Alphaproteobacteria > Rhodospirillales > Casp-alpha2 > JABMNT01. The sequence continues at coordinate 17,260 of JAPKAX010000035.1, forward strand.
TTCAAACGCAAAGTCGCAACCAACGCGGCGATATGGTTTTGGATTATGTCCGTTGGGTCCTGATCCCAAAGTGTGACCCCGCATCGAATGCACCAATTGACGCTGCGCCCGAATTATCAACCCGCGTTGACCCCGAACATTTCACCCTGTCCCCCGAGCTCAATTTTGAAACCTATGAGACGGGTCTTTGTGGATCACCATATCTGTTTAACGATTACGAAGTTGGTGAAAAAATTGACCATGTAAACAGCATGACTATCGATGCAACAGAGCACAAAATGGCGGCCCAGCTTTACCAAAACCCGCTACAAAAGAACCATACTTACGAAGGGCACGTCATCAGTAAAGCCCGCGTGCTCTCGTTCAATGGCTTAGCCAACGCCTTTAAAATTGCCGCCATAAACGGCTGTACTTATTACAACTCAACATCTGATGGAGACACGGTTTCAGCTTGGTCTGAAATTCTAGAAAAAGCCCACATCGCAAACCGCGAGGATGTCGCTGCACTCAGAATCCGCACAATCGTAACAAAAAATAAAAGCAGCACTGAATTCCCAGATAAAGAAAGCGATGGAAAATACCACGCGAATATCATCCTCGATTTCGATTATTGGGCGCTTATGCCTATATAAGAAACGAGTACGACAGCGCTCATTTGCGAATCTTTTATCGGTAAAAGAGTTTTCCTGTAAAACGTTAAAGTGTAATATTTATATTATTCCAAATGCATGAAAAAAAGACGCTTTATTTAAAGGATCAATGCCGATGCCATAAGCCACTGAAACGACTAAATAGTTTTCTCGTCGTTTATAGATAGATGAGTATTTAGCTAAGTCCTTAACACAAAAATGAGAAAAA
>JAPKAX010000269.1 GCA_028825025.1 Rhodospirillales bacterium
GCCTGCTTGGTGAGCGAGAGTTTATGAGTACTATCAATCATCGTTTTACGCTCAGCAATCCCGCCTTGGTGAGCGCCCCTTCTAAAAAATCATTTTCCAGAGTGAGTTCACTAATTTGGGCGCGCAGTATTTTCACATCAATCGGCGCTTCATCTGATGACGACTTCCTATCACGGACAAAAACCCACTTAATCTTGACTGTTCAGATTAATCGAGCAACTCCTTACTTTCACTAAAAAACCTTTTAAACTTATTTAGAAAACCCACAAATAATATAGATTAATTATATTTCTAATTCTAGAATAATTAACCTAAATTCCTGTCACCAGTTGATGTTGTTTTAATTGATGGTGTTAAATCTGAGGATCGACTATTTCTTGTCCTCAAGATCGTTAAAATATAAGATGGTTTACACTTAAATTTTAGATAAGGAGACGTACCATGGCAAAAGGCTACATGTTGAGCGCGCATCGAGCAGAAGCTGATCCCGTTAAAAGAGAAGCATATGTGAAACTCGCTGGTCCTGCATTAGAAGCGGCAGGGGGAACATTTTTGGCTAAAGGCGGCAAAGTCGAAGCAAAGGAAAACGGAATTGCTCAAAGAACGATATTAATAGAGTTTGAAAGTTACGAAGCAGCTCTGGCTGCCTATGAAAGTGATGATTATAAAGAAGCTTTACGGGCCTTGGACGGTGGCGCAGATCGGGATATTCGATTGTTTGAAGGATTAGAATAACAACGCAATGAGCTCCAGCAATATAAAACCCTATGATTACATCATTGTTGGTGGTGGTTTGGGCGGTTGTGCCCTTGCTAATCTTCTTTCAGCCCGCAGCACCAACCGTGTGCTCCTTCTTGAAGCTGGGCGCGATACACCTCCCGGTGCTGAACCGCTCGAAGCTCAAGTGCTTTAACCCCTTTTGTACTTCAATAAAGATTTTAAATAGCTAAATATGTCGGTCCATTGGAAAAAATCGGATACTTCACGGTCTTAAACAGAGTCTAAGGCTACATTCTCGGGGGTGGCTCATCGATCATGGGGATGGTCGCATTGCGGGGCACGCCTGAAGATTATGATGATTGGCAGGTCCAAGGCGCCAAGGGTTGGGATGATGTACGGCCCTTTTTTAACAAGCTAGAATCGTATCAGGATTTTAGTGGCGAATTGCATTGTCAATACGGCCCAGTTCCCATACGTCGCCCGTCGCTTCAGGATATTCCGCCAATGGCGGGGGGCGTTGCAAGATTATTGCCGCAGCCACTATATCAATTCAATTGAAGACCTGAACGGAGATTTTTGCGAGGGCTTTGGCATTCTACCGATAAGTCAATTAGCCAACAAACGTGCGTCTGCCGTCATTTGTTATTTAGGCTCAGACGTGCGAGCATGCCCCAATTTACAGATCGTTACAGATGCCATGGTGCGCTCGCTTAATACCGAAGGCTCTGATGGCCAGCGATGCGTAACTGGTGTTAGCGCAGTTATTGATGGTGAAACCCGTTCCTTCATATCCCGCCAGGTGATTGCCTCTACCGGTGCATTGCAATCGCCTGTAATGTTGTTACGCGCTGGTGTGGGGCCAGCAGAAGCGCTTGAGCGAGCAGGATCGAGATCATTGCCGACAGGCCCGGCGTTGGTGGCAATCTATACAATCATCATTTGCTGCAACTGGTCTTTCATTTACACCGTAATGCGCGCTCTGCCAATGGTATGCACGGTCATACAACCTCAACGCTCTGCTATTCCTCCAATGTTTAGGGTTGCTCGGTTATAGATATGTATATTCCGTATGTCGCGAATACGGGTTGGCATGCGTTAATTCAGCGGTTGAGCTCTTTAACACCGACTATCGCCAAGCCTTTATCGCGTGGTCGCATTACGTTGATTAACACAGTTTCCGGTCTGCAGCTATTGATCGAATTCAACTACCATTCCGACGACCGCGATCGTGTCCGCCACATGAACGCCGTTTGTCGCGCCGTCGGAATGCTGTTATCTCCAGAAGTGCGGCCTCTGTGGCACACAGCCATCTCCATTTTTCGTAGCGACAGGGCAGGCCAATTCAATAATCTCTCGACCACCAACGCCATCCGCACTGGCGCAGTGGCAACGCTTCTTGATTTTATCTCCGCAGCAAACTGGCCGATTCTCGGAATGTTAACCAAACCTAGTGTCGACATACTTAAATTGGCGCAAGATGAAGACGCTCTTATGGAATTTGTGCAAGTGTCCTTCAGCGGCCCGGGGCGTCATGCCGGCACGTGCCGAATGGGCGCTACCGACGATCCTGATGTTGTTGTTGATCCCGAGGGCCTGGTCTACGGAGTTGATGCTTTGAGGGTAGTTGATGCGTCAATCATGCCATGGGTGCCGCGTGGAAATACGAACATTCTAACTCTAATATTAGCAAAAAAAATCACCGCTGCAATCGGGCGAGATTTTGTATCTCGTTTTGCTCACAACATCTCACGCGGGAGCTGCCGGTTGACAAATCGGGCTGTATCTATAGGTTGAATTAAATTTTGGAATCCATCATATTCCCGTCGATTTAGAACTCGACGCCCCAGTGGGAGGGTCCAAGGCCCTATTTTTGAGTGTTTAACAACACGCGCCCACCAATAAGATACGAACTATTTAGCTGGATGTTCTTGGGTAACATAAAGCTTCTATGTGCCGAACATCTGATCCTTTTTTGGATTAGTGTCGAGCATCTGTTAGCGCTTGCCAGTGCTTCATTGAGGTTTGCCAAAACATTGGACAAGTAGGCCTTATATATTTGAATTGTCCAAAAGAAAAATTGATAAGAGGTATTCGTCTAAATGTCCGTAAGCTCAGTAGAAACCGCAGAAGAAGTATCAAATATTGCCTTTGGTTTCATGGCATCTAAGGCAATGTTCGCCGGATTGCATCTTGATGTTTTCACGCACCTCGCCGCGGGTCCAAAAACCTGCAAAAACTTGTCTGAGATCGTGGGCGTCCCTGCGAACAGGATCGTTACCCTCATGAACGCGCTAAACGGTGTCGGTCTTGTTGAGCTGGACGGTAATCTCTACGCTAATTCATCGGGAGCGGAAGCCTTTCTTTCACGGGAATCTAAATATGATTTCGGTGATTACCTACGATTTCAAATCGATCAGCAGATGTACCCCTTTTTGGGTCAATTGAATGAAGTACTTGATGGCTCATTAAGCTCAGATGCAGTCGATTCCTATCAGCATTGGATGTCGAACCCGGAGCAAGCTGCGTTATACAGCAATGCGCAACACTCGGGATCATTAGGGCCGGGGCGCACCATTGCTCGCACAGTTGACCTTTCCGGTGCTAAATCCCTTCTTGATGTCGCTGGCGGAACAGGAGCGATGACTATCCGTCTTTTAGAAGCCAATCCTGATCTTACATCAACCATCATTGATTTTCCGAATGTCAGTGAAATTGGTTGGCGATTTATTACCGAAGCAAACATGACCAACCGCGTGCGATATATCCCATCGAATGCCCTTAACGTTGAATGGCCGAGCGAGCAGGACGCCATATTAATGTCCTACTTGTTTAGCGGAGTTCCGGGTGTAGAGGTTCCGCGTTTGGTTCAGTATGCGTTTGACAGTCTCGTACCTGGCGGAAAGTTTCTCGTTCATGATTTCATGGTCAACGATGACCGAACGGGGCCTGTATTAGCGGCGCTATGGCAACTTCAACATATGGCCTTTACACCTGATGCACATTCGGTCACGGCGGGCTGGTTAAAGGCAGAAATGAAGAAGGTTGGCTTTATTGACATCCAAGACATCCAGGTTATTCAGGGCTTGACGCAACTCGTTCACGCACGCAAACCCGAATAAAGTATAGAAATATGCTTAGCTGGCAC
>JAPKAX010000036.1 GCA_028825025.1 Rhodospirillales bacterium
ATATTTTTTGCCTCCCTCCACCTTTATAGACCACGCGCTGTCGGAGCCTTCAGCCCGGCTGGTGATTTCTAGGCGGCTAACGGCTGCAATAGATGGTAAGGCTTCACCGCGAAACCCTAAAAACTTAACATCAAAAATATCATCATCCGGAAGCTTTGATGTGGCGTGGCGCTCGACTGATAATTGAAGCTCATCTGCGCTCATGCCGCGGCCATTATCACTGACGGATATAAGGCTTTGCCCACCGTCTGCTATGACCACATCAATCCGCATTGCCCCGGCATCAATGGCATTTTCGATCAGTTCTTTGGCCGCGGATGAGGGCCGTTCAACCACTTCTCCCGCCGCAATTCTGTTGATTAGAGTTTCCGGTAAAAGGCGGATAAACATTAACTTTTCCGCCATTCATAGAGCGTTTGCAATAAGCCTTGGGTGGAGCTATCGGCGTGTTCTGGGTAGGTTGAATTTTGAATAGAGCCTAATAATCTACCAGCAATTTCCTTGCCCAATTCAACGCCCCATTGATCGAACGAATTGATGCCCCAAATGGCACCTTGGACAAAAACTTTGTGCTCATATAGGGCAATTAATTGGCCTAAATTAAAAGCATTTAATTGCTCTAAAATGAGGGTATTACTGGGGGTGTTGCCAGGGCAAACCCGGTGCGGGTTGCCGTCTGATTGTTCCAAAGTTCGGCCCAACATCAAAGCCTGAGACTGGGCAAGGGCATTTGCCAGCACCTGATCGTGATGGTCACGAAGGCCGTGACCGGGGGTCGCAATGGTAATAAAATCAGCCGGAATAGTACGGCTTCCTTGATGTAAAAGTTGATAGAAAGCGTGTTGACCATTGGTTCCGGCTTCACCAAAAACAATTGGGCCCGTGGCATATTCTGGGGCATCACCTGAGTGTAAAACGTCTTTGCCATTGCTTTCCATATCAAGTTGCTGAAGGAATGCTGGAAGACGCTTTAAGCGTTGATCGTAGGGTAATATGACCAAACAATCAGAGCCTAAAAAATTAATATTCCAAACCCCGATTAGGGCCATCATGATGGGCATGTTATCTGAAATGGGTGCGGATTTAAAATGTTCATCCATTTGATGTGCGCCAGACAAAAGTTGGTCAAATTTATCCCAACCAACAGCTAATGCGATAGGCAGGCCAATTGAAGACCAAAGCGAATATCGCCCCCCAACCCAATCCCACATAGGGAACATATGATCGGTTGAGATTCCAAATTCCTCAACAGCTTCCGCATTCGCTGACAGGGCAACAAAGTGTTTGGCCACCGCATCGTCGCCCATAACATGACAAATCCAAGCTTTGGCCGTAGCGGCGTTTGTCATGGTGTCTTTGGTAGTGAAAGTCTTGGATGCAATGACAACTAAAGTGTTTTCAGCATTGAGCTCCATCAAGTTTTGTAAAATATCATGCCCATCAACATTCGAGATGAAATGAACGCGCATGGGGTCGGTAAGTGGGTTCCGTAGTGCTTGCACTGCAAGTTCTGGCCCCAAGTGCGAGCCGCCAATACCAATAGCAACAACATCTGTAAATTTTTTCCCCGAGGCACCTGTGTGCGTGCCGGAATGAACAGCTTCGGTAAATATTTGAAGCCGGTTTAGTTGGGCTGAAATATCTTCCGATACGTTGGTCCCATCAACAAAAAAATTGGTCTCTGAAGCACCGCGTAACGCAACATGCAAAGCGGCCCGGTTTTCGGTTGAATTGATCGGATCTCCTCGAAACATGGCATCGCGTTTTGCCTCGATTTGACGGTCATAGGCTAACTCAAACAACAAACCTATTGTTTGTTCTGTGATTTTATTTTTTGAATAATCGAGCAACATTCCCGGTACTGAAGTAGAAAACCGTGAAAACCGACCCGAATCCGCGGTGAAAAGATCACCCATCGTAATGCCTTTGTGGACATCAACATGGGCTAAAAGTGCATTCCAGGCGAGGCTTTGAGGCATTTTATGTGTCACATATGATTAGTTTGTTAATCTAGAAACTCTAACAGATTGAGAGTTATGCTACTAGACCCAAGCCGAACGATAATTTTAAATTGATAACTCTTCATTAGTTGAGAAGATCTAATTGCGGGTTGGAATCTTTCTCGCCATAAATGAGTTACCTGTATATGTGTGTTTGAAAATTACTATGAGTTATGAATTTGTGTAAATGGATCAAAATATCTATTTAAAAAGTGACCAGTATTTTAGTACTTGGCCTTTGTGCCTTAGGCGGTAGCTCCTTAATGGCTTCTGCTGAACAAGGTTTATACGTTTTGAACACCAGCACACCATACGCCAAGCCAGTCGGGACCACGTTTCAAGATTTTGTTGTCACGGAAGTGCTCCGGAGGATTGGACTGCGGGGGACTGTTCAGCGCTATGATGTATCCGCCCGTGCTTTTGCGAACGCTATCAAAAATGTGGATCAAGGCGTTGCCATGCGGACTAAGGGGTTGGGAAAAATTCCCTAATTTAGTTCGCGTAAAAGAACGTTTAGTTCGAACGATTTTGTCGCCTATTCAAAAGGTTTGGAGTTCAATACGGACACATGGAAAAGCTTACTTGCGTATGAAGTTGCAGATATTCATGGGTGGGTTATTTTTGAACGAAATTTAGACATAAAACAGAAAAAGTAAGGTAACTAAGAAAGATCAAATGTATGGAATGCTCAATAGATACTGCGTCGATGTTATTTTATATGAGCGCTGGCAATGGCTGCAACGGGTAAAGGATACGGGGGTTGATGGAGCCGCCCTTGGCATCCGCCGATGTGTATATGTTTGTCCATAAAAAGCATGCGCATTTAGCTCCTAAAATGGCTCAGGTATTGGCAGATATGAAAGCCGATGGGACATACCAGAAGAATTACGATCAATCTTTAACCGCTCTTATAAAATAAATACGACGACAAGTAATCGGCTTAGTTTGTACTTTTAATACCGTCAGGGCGTCCAACGACGATGATCACAAGATTTTCTGATTTTAACAGTTTTTTTGCAACTCGTTTGATGTCATCTTTTGTAACGGCTTCAATCAAGCTGTTGCGGGTTTGCAAATAGTCGATCGGTAGTTGTGCCGATTGCATGCCAACCAGCATAGACGCGATCCGCCCACTGGATGAAAATCGCAGAGGGAAAGAGCCGGTTAGATAGGTTTTCGCATCATTTAGTTCTTTTTTGCTGACCCCCCTCGCCGCCATTTTATCCCATTCGGTTTTGATGACAGATAAGGTTTCGTGGGCGCGTTTGTTGGCCGTTCCGGCGCTTCCCAAAATCAAGGCGCTGTTATCGAAAGGGTATAGTCCTGTACTTACTGAATAAACCAGTCCGCGCTTTTCGCGAATTTCTGTATACAGACGAGACGTAAAACTGCCACCACCAAACATATGATTTAAAACGTAAGCTGCGTAAAAATCGGGGTCTTCGCGCATTAAGCCTTTTTCAGCAACGAGGATCGATGATTGTGGAATATCACGATTAATGACGATGGTTTGACCTTTTGATATCGGGTCAATTTTTTCAATTTTCCAGGGTGCTGCTTTGGCTGGAAGGAGGCCAAAGGTGGTGTCTAACCGTTTACCTAATTCCTCAGCGCTAATGTCGCCAACAACGCCAATAATCAGATTGTCTTTGGCTAAGCGTTGCTGAACAAAGGCGCGTAAGTCAATCGCTTTCAAACCTTCAACCGAACCGATTGTGCCATTGGTAGGACGACCATAGGCGTGGGTTGGGTATAGAGTTTTGAATAAGGCTTGGCTGGCGATACTGTGCGGGTCTTCTAAATTTTGCTTAAGGCCTACTAAAATTTGAGAGCGGATTCGCTCAACGGGTTCTGTATCAAATCTTGGATTACTAAGGCTTAAGCGCAATAATTTAAAGGCCATGTCTTGGTTGCGAACAAGTGTTTTCATGCGGCCGCCAAACTCGTCCCGGCCGGAACTAAAACTTAATCCGATGGCTAGATCTTCTAATGTTTGTTGAAATGCAGTGCTTTTTAAATCGCCAGCACCTTCGTCCAACAATCCTGAAACCAAATTAGACAACCCTTCTTTACCCACCGGGTCTAGGGCAGCACCACCCCGAAACGTAAATTTAACAGTTAAAATTGGGTTGGTGTGATCGGCTACGAACCAAGCTTTTATACCGCCCGGACTGGTGACTTGTTGGGCGGTGATGGCTTGGGCTGGTAGGGTGATGCTCAAAATTAAGAGTAAAGAGACGGCAAAAAAAAGGACTTCAACCCAAAATAATTGGATGGTTTTCATTTGTTTATTCCTGAAGACTTATCCTCGGGTAATAACACCCCGGTGACCGAACGGTTGGAGTTAAAAACGGCTTTAATAGCGTCTTGGATTTGTACTTGGGTGACGGCGGAGATGTGCTCGGGCCAACTTTCAACGTCCGATATATTAAGCCCTGCTGCCAATGCGGAGCCAATAACCCGTGCGCCACCGGATAGTGAATCACGGGCATAAACGGCTTTGGATTCCATCCGAGTTTTTGCTCGGGTCAGTTCGTCTGATGTCACCCCGCCTTTAATCAACAGGGCAATTTGCTCTTCGACAGCCGCTTGTAATTTATCAATTGAGGTGCCGGGCATCGGGCTGGCATAGACAATAAAACGGCCGGGGCCTCTGTTGTCGCCGGAATAATGAACCCCAGCAGATACGGCTAATTTTTGTGTGACGATCAAGGATTGATAAAACCGGCTGGAAGTGCCGCTGCCGATGATGTTGGATAAAACCTCCAACGGATACGTATGGGTTTTATCGCCCCACTGTAGGCCAGGGGCCAAATAAGTGCGACGCCATGACGGTTGACGAACCCGCTTATCTCGTAAAGTAACGCGGCGTTCAGCATGTTGGGGTGGCTCTTTTGCACGCCTGCGAACGGTTTCGGGCTGGCTTGGAATTTTTCCATAATATTTTTCAGCTAAGGGCTTGAGTTTGGCTGCGGTAATATCACCAGCTACAACTAAAATCGCATTATTAGGTGCGTACCAGCGTTTATAAAAAGCCAAAATGCGATCTATGTTCAAGCCCTCAATGTCGTGTTTCCAACCAATAACCGGATTGCGATATGGATGACTTAAGAATAAAGCGGCATTTAAATGTTCGCCCAGAATGCTCCCCGGATTATTTTCAACACGGCTGCGGCGTTCTTCAAGAACTACTTGGCGTTCGGGCTCGACTTCTTTCGGCGTAATGACTAAATTTGTCATCCGATCCGCTTCCATCTCCATCATCAATTCTAAGCGATCAACGGCAATGGTTTGATGGTAAGCGGTATAATCTGTTGAAGTGAAGGCGTTTTCTTGACCCCCATTGCGGGCGACAATTTCAGAAAACTCACCATTGGAACGTTTTTTGGTTCCCTTAAACATCAAATGCTCAAGGAAATGTGCAATCCCAGATTCGTTCGCCGCTTCATCTGCAGATCCAACTCGGTACCAAACCATATGGGTGACAACTGGTAGCCGGTGATTGGGTATGACGACCACTTGCATGCCATTTTTGAGCATGAAGGTTTCTGGGTTGAAGACGCCCGCTTGAGCTGTCGAAGCCAGGCTCACTAAACCGACGAACACAAGCAATCGAGACGCGGATTTAGCTATGAAAATCAACATTTAATCAATCTCTCAACAACGATAATTACGTAATTATAGCCATAGCTTTATACTAATGGCTTCATACAATATGGTATGAATATAGAGCGCAAAGAGGGCAAAAAGAAGGCGCGATTAGAAACGCGCACTTGGCTTAAAATTCCAATAGTCCTTTTTTACTTCGTTTGCGTTTCACGTGCTCAGTGGCACCTTCAGTAATTGGTTTGCCAAGAGCTCGTGCTTCGCGAATGCGCTTTTGCTCTTTTTCTGGATTAACAACGGTACCTTCGAACGGTTTATCGTCAACCCAAAAGATCATTTTATCAACTAAACGGTGGTCTTCTTCGGCTAAAATAGATGTTTCTGCGTTTATTTTTTTACGAATGTTCGGGTCGGCTGCAATGGCTCCGGTGCTGATGATCAGCGCTTGCAAGCCGGGTGTTGTTGGCAGTTGTTGCTTGCGAATTTCAGTCGAATTGGTAGTGCCCAGCAATGCATCGCGGGCCGTGTCGCTTGCGGACGTGGATTGTGGGCGCGCAATGCCCGGGGTTGGCGGGCGCAAAGCATAATCTGGTGGCTGGCTGAGCGGTGGGCGTGAATAGACAACAAATTCATCGGGGGCAGATTTTTTGCCACCAAATGCTTTTTTTGCAGACTCGCAACCACTTAACGCCGTAATGGCGGTGACCGATAGAAGAATGAAAGATAATTTTCTCATGAATTTGCCTTCACTATAAGAACCAATAAACCTTACGCCAATAGAACCTCAGACTCAATAGGTTAGGCGGCTTCATCTTTACTGAAGAATGATTCAAATATTAGGCCTGCAGCACCTAAGAATATGGTGGTATCAGCCACGTTAAAGGCCGGCCAATGTGTTCCAAATGCATGAAAGTCCAGAAAATCAACAACAGCACCGACCAAAACGCGGTCAATCACATTCCCCACAGCACCACCAAGTATCAAGCCTAAGGCGATGATACTGTAAGGGCTGCTCGATTGAAACAACCAGCGCACCAAAAAACCTGAAATCATCAGCGCCAAGCCAACCAGCATCCACTTGCCTAGCTCTGAACCGGCCGCGAACATGCCAAAGCTAACGCCCCGATTATGAGCCAGAACCAGATTAAAGAACGATGTGACTTCAATTTGCACAGGCGGATTCATGATGTGGGCAACGATGAACCATTTCGATAGTTGATCAAGCGCTGCTACTAATGTGGCCAACCCGAGCCCTTGCCAAACGTGTTTAGGCATCTGTATTCAGCCCTTCAAGCTGCTGAATGGGTGTGATGGGTGAATGCATCAGCGCAACGACCACAAACTTCAGGATGTGCGGGGTCAGCCCCAATGTCCTTCGGGAACTGATAACAGCGTGGGCATTTGTCTGTGCTGGATAAAGTTGGAACAACAGCTACGCCATCAATACCTTCCATACGGAATGCATCCGCTGGGGCGGCATCCGATGAAAACTCAGCGCCTGATGTGATGAACAATTCAGCAGCATCCAAGTCTTCAAACAAGGCTCTGTTTCCGGCAGTTGTATGAACAACGGGGCGGGCTTGAAGGCTTGATCCAATGCGTTTTTCAGCCCGTTCAATTTCTAAGGCACCCGTGACAACGCGGCGGACGGAACGGATTTTAGCCCACTTTTCAGCCAACGCATCATCGCGCCAATTATCAGGGATGTCTGGAAACATTTGCAAATGCACGCTGCCCGCATTGGGGTAGCGAGTTTGCCATACTTCTTCGGCGGTAAAGCAAATGAACGGTGCAAACCACTTGGTCAAACAATTAAATAATTCGTTCAATACAGTGCGCGATGCCCGACGGCGCGTGCTATCGGCGCGGTCGCAATACAAGCTATCTTTGCGGATATCTAAATAAAACGCCGACAAATCCATGGCACAGAAGTTATGCAGATTGTTAAACAGCATGTGGAACTGGAAATCGTCGCAGGTGGTGCGGACTTTTTGGTCCATTTCCCATATCTGATGTAAGACCCAGCGGTCCAATTCGGGCATTTCAACAACGTCAATTTTTTCAGCGTCGTCGAATTCATTCAAGTTGCCCAAAATAAAGCGCAGCGTATTACGCAAACGACGATAGATATCGGCTTGTTGTTTCAAAATCTCTGGCCCAATGCGTAAATCTTCTGAGTAATCAGATCCAACCACCCAAAGGCGCAAAATATCGGCACCAAATTGGTTGTTCACATCTTGAGGAGATACGCTGTTGTTCAACGATTTCGACATCTTTTGGCCGTCTTCTGCCATCACAAAACCATGGGTTAAAACGGTGTCATAGGGTGCGCGTCCGCGGGTGCCGCAGCTTTCAAGTAAGCTGGAATGGAACCAGCCGCGATGTTGATCGGAGCCTTCTAGATATAAAGAAGCAGGCGATTGTAAGTCCCATTCGTCACTTTCAAGAACGAAAGCGTGGGTCGAGCCTGAATCGAACCAGACATCCAAAATATCGGTGACTTGTTCATAGTCTTCGGATTTATAGGTATCACCCATAAAGCGTTGCGGGTCAGATGCGAACCAAGCGTCGGATCCTTCGGCCTGAAAAATCTCAATAACGCGGTCTATGACGGATTGGTCGCGCAACGGCTCTCCCGTTTCTTTGTTGACGAAAACCGTGATCGGAACACCCCATGCCCGTTGGCGCGAAACGCACCAATCGGGGCGATCTTCGATCATGCCGCGCAGGCGGTTTTGACCTTTTGCTGGAACAAAGCGGGTTTCATCAATGGCTTTTAAAGCCTTTTTTCGCAGATCATGTTTATCCATCGAGATAAACCACTGCGATGTATTGCGGAAGATCAGCGGTTTTTTAGAGCGCCAGCTGTGAGGGTAGCGGTGAACCAAAGAACCCCGGGCCAAAAGTGCATCTGCTTCTTGCAACACATCAGCCACATGGCCATTGCATTTATAGACATGCATGCCTGCAAACATCGGGATGTGCTCGAAATAGGTGCCATCTTCGCTAACTGTTTGTGGGATTTCAATATCGTTTGCAATGCCCAATTCCCAGTCATCTGCGCCGTGGCCCGGTGCAATATGAACAATCCCTGTGCCTTCGTCGGTGGTTGCAAATCCAGCACTTAGCGCAGGCACATCATAATCGTAACCTTTGCCATGGAACGGGTGTTTGCAGATCGTGCCATCAAGGACATAACCTTTGAAATTGGCTTTAACTTCATGGCTGGTGATGCCTGTTGTTGCTGCAACGTCGCTTACACGCGCTTCAGCGAAAATCATTTTTTCACCAATAACCGCCAAGCTGTCTTCGCTAACGCCTGTCACTTCAACAACCACATAATCAATATCTGGGCCATAAGCGACGGCACGGTTGCCGGGCATGGTCCATGGTGTTGTCGTCCAGATTACAATGCTGGCACCTTCAACTTCAGGGACGGATGTTTTGCGAACCGGGAAGCGGACAAAAATCGTTGTTGACGTGTGATCGTGATATTCAACTTCGGCTTCGGCTAGGGCTGTTTTTTCAACTGGCGACCACATAACCGGCTTTGCACCTCTGTATAATGAGCCATCCATCAAAAACTTGCCCAATTCACCGGCAATCGTCGCTTCCGCGGCGTTGGTCATGGTTGTGTAGGGGTGATCCCAATCGCCCATGATGCCTAAGCGCTTGAACTCTTCTTTTTGCACTTCAATCCAGCCTTTTGCAAATTCGCGGCATTCTTGGCGGAATTCAACAACGGGCACTTCATCTTTGTCTTTTTTCTTTTTGCGGTACTTTTCTTCGATTTTCCATTCGATCGGCAAACCATGACAATCCCAACCGGGAACGTAGTAGGCGTTATAGCCCAGCATTTGACGGGTCCGGTTGATCACGTCTTTTAGGATTTTGTTGAGCGCATGACCAATGTGTAGATGCCCGTTGGCGTATGGAGGGCCGTCGTGCAATATGAATTTCTTGCGATCTTTTGACGCTTCACGAATTTGGCCTTCCAAATTCTGCTCTTCCCACTTTGCCAGCATTTCAGGCTCGCGACGCGGCAGACCAGCTTTCATGGGGAAGTCAGTTTTTGGCAAATACACGGATGTTTTATAATCGACAGTCATAATTCGTACCTAATTTCTTTCGCTTTGTAAAATTGCACGGGATTTTTCTACATCCCGCTCAATTTCTATGCGCATTTCTTCAACACTATCAAATTTGGCTTCAGCACGGATGAACTCAATCAGTTCAATGGAAATTCTACGTCCGTATATATCCACGTTGAAATCAAACAAATAAACTTCTAATATGTCGCCAATGCCATTAACCGTAGGCCGATTGCCTATACTAGCGACGCCTTCTATAATTCGGTCTTCACCGTCAACGGTCACCCGAACCGCATAAATTCCGCGTTTGGGTCGCAATAACGGCCCCAAATGTATATTTGCCGTTGGAAAACCAATGGTTCGGCCCAGTTTAGCGCCATGTGCAACCCGGCCTTCAATGGCATACGCTCGGCCCAATATTTCAGCAGCCCCGCGCACATCGCCGCTTTCCAAACATTGACGGACACGGGTGGATGAATAAACAAATCCTTCCGGACTTTCAACGGCGCTGATGGCGGAGAAGCCAAAGCCCAGTTGCTGTCCCATGCTCAGCAAAAGTTCGCAATTGCCTTGGCGACCATGGCCAAAGACAAAATCATAACCTGAAACTACATGTTTGGCACCAAAGCCGTCGACCAAAACGGATTTGACAAAGTCTTCAGCAGGATTTTGAGAAAAGTCGCGACTAAATTTTTGGACGATCATCAAATCAACGCCCAATGCCTTTAAGGCGCGGGCTTTTGCTCGAAAAGGAGTTAAACGAAAGGGTGCTGCACCTGGTTGAAAGACTGTTCGGGGATGCGGCTCGAAGGTTAATACGGCCCACGGAATACCTGCGTCTTTGGCAATTGCGCCTGCTTCTTGGATAACTTGATAATGGCCTTTGTGTACGCCATCGAAATTACCCACCGCAATTGCAGCGCCGCGGGCTTCAGCCGGTAAGGTTTCATAATGACGATAAATGCGCATAATTCAAAAAAGGTGTCAGTGGCGTGCCCTTGGGTCAAGCCCAAAGATGCAGCCTTTACCCCCGCGCTGGAACCATGATGGTGGCGTTGCCATCAACAACTAATCTGTTGCCGACAAAACACTGAGTTTTAATCTCTGCAAACTTCCGCTTTTCGTTCAATTCGGTCACTGTGCACACGGCTTTAACCGTATCGCCTGCTCGAACGGGGGCTTTGAACTTCAAGTTTTGCGCCACGTAAATGCAGCCCGGCCCTGGCATCCGGGTGCCAATGACGGTGGAAACAAAGCTGGCAATCAAAATGCCGTGGGCGATGCAGCCTTTAAAAACGGTGGCTTTGGCATATTCAGGGTTCAAATGAACCGGGTTTTTGTCGCCAGACACATCAGCAAAAGTTTGAATATCGGATTCTGAAATAGTTTTGGAAAATTCATCCGTGGTGCCGACTTCTAAATCTTCAAAGTAAAAACCGTTTAAATCTTCAACAGAGTTCGCATTCTCGCCCATTCGCTTGTATCCTTATCTTAAGTGCCACATATATTTGTGGCATAAAATCATTTGTTGCGGCGCAATATATGGGGTTTGGTGATGCTTAACAAGGCTTTGGCATGAGGATGTTTGACTTAAAGAGCACGCATGGGGCAGCCCTAGCGGTTTCCTTATTTGCTCTGCTGTTTCCAATGAGCTCCAATGCAGCTCAATCGGATATAAAATTGGGTTTGCCCATTGATTGCACCATGGGCAAAGACTGCTGGCTGGTTAATTTGGTCGATTTAGATGCCAGTGCGGGCGTTAAAGATTATAACTGTCAGAATGAAAGCTATAACGGACACAAAGGCACCGATATTTCTGTTCGCGATTTGAAAGCCCTGCGCAAGGGGGTCAAAATTTTGGCGGCGGCCGCTGGTATTGTTCGCAATATTCGGAACGGGATGGCGGACGATATAGGCGAAGGATTTAAGTCCAAAAAAATAAAGGGGCGCGAATGTGGGAACGGGGTTGTCATAAAGCATGCCAATGGATGGCAAACACAATATTGCCATTTTAGAAAAGGTAGTGTGTCAGTAAAGCCGGGGCAACGCGTTAATAAAGGCCAAAAACTCGGCCTTGTGGGTTTTTCAGGAAAAACAGTGTTCCCGCATATACATATGTCAGTGCGGTATCAGGGCAAGGTTGTTGATCCATTTGCGGGTCGAAATCGTCGAAAATCATGCGGTCTTGGGGCTGATTATCTGTGGGACGCAGCCCTGATACCCGATTTAACCAAGCCGCTGATGGCTATTTTTAGTGCGGGGTTTTCTGTTATTAAGCCCAAAGAAAGTGCCGTTTTGGCGGGGCTTCATCAAGAGAAAGCAATCTCTCGCCAAGCGCCCTTTTTGGTCATATGGGGCCTTACATACCGAATTAAAAAGGGAGACCGCGTCCATGCGCAAATCACAAGCCCGGATGGAGGTGTCGTAATTTCCCACAATAGCGTTATTAAACAAAATAAAGCCCGCAGGCTTTTGTATGTGGGCAAAAAACGTAAAAAATTATATTGGCCGGAAGGTATATACCGGGGTGAAATATCAATAAGACGCCCGTTGGCTGATGGGTCAGAGCAGGTGGTTCGGGTGAAGCGTGAAATGCTGGTGCGCTAATAAAAGAGTTTCATCATCATATACCCTTATATATTACATGGGCTAAGCGCGTTATATTAATTCACTCTCAGCCCGTCGAAGGACTGTCCAGGATCCTGGCTCGTTTTGCGTCTGTTTAGTTTTATTTTATCCCTCTTAATGTCGTGCCTTGTTTCTGGGATAGCCACATACAATGCGATTGGGCTTAGTGAGGTTTTTGTTGTCTCTTGGTTGATGGCATGGCTTAAAAGTTAGCTGGTTGCGTTCTCTGCCATATTGGTTATCGCACCGATGACACGACAATTCGTGGGCAAATTAACAGTCAGCGCCTAGAGACCAAAATTTTTGACTATTTGACTTGCGGTTTTTTTACCAGCTTAGGGGTAGCGCGCATGCTTCGGGTGCTTGTTGATTTGGCTTTCGGGCCACCCGCTTTCTTTTTTGCAGATGTTTTGCTCTTTTTTGTTTTTGGTGCGGTCGGATCAGAAAGGTCTTCGTCATCGAGCTTTTTTGCTTTGAGGGCTGTTTTCTCAGCGCGTTTTTCAATAATTTCGATGGTTTTCCCGATTAACGGGTCGCGTTCCGGGCGTTTTTTTGATTTTTCAGCATGGGCCTTTGAAACATCGGCAAGGTGTTTCCGGATGTTAGGCGGGCTCATATGTTCTTCAAGCGTGCGAATATAGGCGGCCAACGTCCATGGATGGGCAGGCAAAGGGTTTAGGTTTTTGGCAATACACCAAGCAACAAATTCATCCCAAGCAACGTTACCAACGAAACTTTTGCTTGACTTTGATGGTTTATCTATAGGTTTTTTTTGACGCATTTTGTAAATCAACTTTTGACAGCCATGAACAACAGACTAAATTAGTAACCAGAATAATCTGATTCTAGTTACTATGAAAGTAATGGTACATGAAAGAATACACAATTGCAGCAATTCCCGGCGACGGAATTGGTACTGAAGTTATTAATGCCGGCGTAGAAGTCTTAAAGGTGTTAGAAAAACACGATGGCGGCTTCAAGTTACACGTTAAAAAATATGACTGGGGTTCCGACTATTACCGCAAACACGGCATCATGATGCCTGAAGATGGGCGGGACCAAATTAAAGATGTCGATGCTATTTATTTTGGCTCGGCGGGAGATCCAGAAGTTCCCGATCACATTACGTTATGGGGGCTACGGCTCAATATTTGCCAGCCCTTTGATCAATATGCAAATGTTCGCCCAGCGCGCTTATTGCCCGGGATCGAAGGTCCCTTAAAAGGTGTGACGGCGTACGATTTGGATTGGGTAATTATTCGTGAAAATTCAGAAGGCGAATATGCAGGTACCGGCGGGCGTGTTCACCGCGACTTGCCCGAAGAAGTGGGCATGGATGTGGCTGTATTTACCCGTGTCGGAGTTGAGCGTATTCAGCGTTTTGCCATGGATATGGCCCGTTCACGGCCCCGTAAGCATTTGACATTGGTGACAAAATCCAATGCCCAGCGCCACGGTATGGTGATGTGGGATGATGTGTTTGAGATTGTAAAAGCCGATTACCCTGATGTCACAACCGATAAAATGCTGGTCGATGCGATGACGACACGCATGGTTTTGGACCCGAAATCGATCGACACTGTTGTTGCAACCAACTTACACGCCGATGTGCTGAGCGATTTGGCCGCTGCATTGACTGGAAGCTTAGGCATTGCGCCCACAGCAAACTTGAATCCAGAACGAACGTTCCCATCTATGTTTGAGCCGATCCACGGTTCTGCTTTTGATATTATGGGCCAAGGAATATCAAACCCGATTGGCTCGTTCTGGTCAGCTGTGATGATGCTTGAGCATTTGGGTGAACCTAGGGCCGCTCAAAAATTGATGGTGGCTATTGAACATTTGACGGCTGCGGGGGATGTTTTGTCCAAAGATTTAGGTGGCAATGCGACAACAAAAGAAGTCACAGAAGCTATATGTAAAGCCATTTGTGGCGAAAATGCATAATAGGGATATATGAATGAGCGATCAAGATAAGAACGGCTTTAAAGTCGAATTTAAAAAATCAGGACTAACGGCGCATTGGAATTCAAACGTCGAAACCCTTTTGGAATTGGCAGAAGATGCAGGAGTTACCGCCGATTCAAGCTGTCAATCTGGAACCTGTCATACGTGTTTGGTAAAGGTGATTGAAGGCACGTTTAATTATGGTGAAAACGACGTGTTTGCTCCCGAAAGTGACGACGAAATTTTGATTTGCACCGCAGTTCCCACATCAAATATGGTGATCGACGTTTAATAATTTAAGCTAGAGTCAGCTAATTTAGACTCGGTTGCTATCTTATTAACCAATAAGCAGCCTAGTCTTGGTTGTCCCAATCGGTTGATGAATGGACGCCGGTTAATCGGTTCAAGCACTTATGCCAAATATCTAAATCATCTTCGTCGGCATCTTCGTCTTCGGTTTTGATTAGGTCTTTGTGAAATGAGATTTGAAATTTTACAGAATCGATCAAAGCTTGGAAGTGATCTTCAGAAATCGCATTGATCGTAATTTTGCCGTCGAACAACATATCTGCGCGGTCCATAGGTCCTAATTTCTCAAGTCGGTCATCCAGCGTTGTCCACTGTTCATGCCACTCGTCGTAGATCGTTCCCGAAGCATCTGGCCCGGCTTCATTCCGATCTTCATCCAATTGACCCATAATGGCCATGAATTCGTGTACGGACAGTTCAATTTTTTGCATTACGGGTATCCTCAATGATGCTAAGTGCAATATTGAGCGCAACATAAGTCAAGATTTCGGTGTGTGCAACGTTTGAGCCGCGCAAGTCTGTTGCAGAAATCCATAAGTTTCGGTGTTTTTTGCTGTGCGTTGAATAAATCGCAAAAAAAAGACGTATAGATGATTGTTGTTTGCAATAACGGGTGCTAAAAATCTTAGCTCACTTCAGGAGGCTCCTGTGGCGGAACTGATAGACGCATGAGATTCAAAGCTAAACAATATTTATCCTAACTAGCTGATATAATTGACTAAAATATTCATCACCTTCCTGCTCAATCTTGTATATTGGTATGGTCCTTTTTACGTCTTGTATTAGGGATTTTGGAAGGTTACAAGATGCACTGGCCCCTCTGGCGGAACTGGTAGACGCGCGGGATTCAAAATCCCGTTCTCGCAAGGGAGTGCCGGTTCGATTCCGGCGGGGGGCACCAATATTATAGACAGTTTACTCCAACAGATTACACGTGTGTAACCTTGCCCGTCATCGCTAAACATTAAGCCAATCCCTGTCCCTTCATGGTTAGCAGTATTTTGAGCACACGAGATTTATTTCTGCGATATGATTTCAGGGTAAAAGCTTTTCGATCTTGCTTTGCTTGTGCCCGGCGACGGCGGCCTAGAGTGTAGCCGTCAAATAGGCCTGCGGTATAATCTTGTTAAGTTTTGCGAACTCAATCAATGAGGCAATTATGCCCTAATTTTGAGCTCCGGTATCATGACCTGCGAAGAGTGCATTCTTTCGATTAAGAGCGATGGGTCGAATTGTCCGTTCGACGGCGTTGATGTCCATATTGATCCGGCCGTCGCTGGGGAACAGGATCAACCCGTTCCAGAATCTGGCGATGTAACGTACGGCTTCACCTAGAGGGTTTCCCCAGAAACGCCACTCTGGTGTTTAGTCAGCCAAAGTTAGAAGGCGTCGTTACAGGGGACGCTTCTTTGATGACGGTCGTTTATGTGGAACCCCGATGACGCAATCAATCTTGCTAACCGCCAACGCGAAGCGCTATGAACGTTATTTATCACACCGGTCTGTAAAAGTTTAGAACCGCTGTATCTCGCATGATCAGAGCCGTCATTCTCGATCAATACCACGCTGTTGATCGCAGTTTCTGCCCCGGCCATATTTCTTGTTTTAGTAACTACCATTATGTGGATTTATAGGGGGGTTCACTAGGCCGCTGAAATAGTTATTTTATGTGTGCGGGGCAATCTTCGCAATCTCACCCAGTCGATTAACCTTACGACGCAACGCCACCCCACTTACCATTTTTGGGTGTTCCCTATGTCTGTCCAATAGTCTTTCCACTGAAGACAACATCATCCGGTGGATTATTTATATGAGTTAAAGGGCCTTATTTGTCGGGTTGGTTTAAATCGTATGTCTTGATAAATAATTCTGATGTGGACGAGAGAGACTTCAATTTAAAACCTATAAAATTTAAGGTTATTTATTAAGACTAATAATCAGTTGCAATACAAGTTTATGCTGTTTAAATGAAAATATTAATGAGAATTAAGAATCATTATCAATAGTATTAATAATCAGAGGTTACATAATGTTTAAACGTCAATTTTTAATGGCAACATCTGTTGCCACCTTAGCTTTTATTGTTAGCGGTTGCAGTGGTGTAATTGATTCAAATGTTTACAAATATTATCCAGTAACAGTTGCTGGATATAATGGTGATAAAGATATTTCAGTTTCTTACACAGGACAGATTGCACGTCATGTATTGCATGATTCATTGAAGGATCTGGCTGGGCAAGGAGATGGATACCCAAATGATGCCCTAAAATCTATAATGATGATGTACTATTCAAAAAAATCTAAAAAGCGTGAGATACTTGCACCCAAATCTAAAGGTACATTTATTATAAAACAAAGCCGAGTTGATGACATCAGTAAAAAGAAAGATCTTGCGGGAAAGACTTATAAAGGCACAATTTCCGGAATGCCCAGAAACATGAGCGGTCCAGAACTAGTAGAGTTCTGGATTAGCAAAGCTTCAAGTGCAAAAAAAGGGGTGGATGTAGCATATGGATATAACTACCCACAACTTATTTCTAAATTTATTATGGGGGCTGTATCTTATAACCAGGCTGTTGATAACTATTTAGATGAGAAGCTAGGTGCTAATACTAAACCAAACAATAAGCCTTATAAAAAAGGGGCCCACTATACGGGTAAGGAGCACGTTTGGGATGAAGCTTTTGGTTATTTTGGTGCTCCAGCACACACTTTGAAGTTAACAGCAAAGCAAGTTTATAATATAGCTAAAAGGAAAAGTGAAGGCTTAAGCGCTGCAGATTGGGATGGTGATGGTAAAGTAGACCTCAAGACAGAAATGGCTTTTGGACCTGCTTATTATGCAGCTGCCTTTGATAAGGGTGGAAAGACTAAATATCTTCACACAATTACTCAAGCTTACGTGGATGGAAGAAAATTAATAGTAGCTGCTAATGGGGAAAAATTAACTGAAATTCAACGTTCTCAATTATATGCGTATTCCTCAATAATTGCTAAAAATTGGGAGAAAGTACTTGCTGAAGCAACCTTCAAATATGCAGGCTCTGTTTATAAGGACATGGTTAAAATCCAGACTATCGCCGAAGCTAAGGGCGACTTATCGAAAGCTCTAAGCAGTTATATTAAGCATTGGGGTGAGTTAAAAGGCTTCAGCTTAGCTTTACAAACAGGGAAAAATAATCTTGGTGCTACAGCGACAAATCTAAACCGCTTAATTGGTTTTGGTCCTTTAATGCCTGATCTCAGTCAAGTTACGAATATTAATACTAAAGGCGATTACGTAACTGGTAAAGGCGTATCTTGGGGAAACTATTTGCAACAAATGGTTAGTATCCAAAAGCTTATGATATCAAAATTTGGCGTGAAGGCGCTTAATAAAAAAATATGATCAAATTCCTTATTGTTAATATAGCTTACCTTTGAAGCCCATATGGACATTAAAAAGAAGGGAGCTTTTAT
>JAPKAX010000037.1 GCA_028825025.1 Rhodospirillales bacterium
CGCCACAGCCGCCATCATCCCCTTCTTCAAGAGGTGGTGTTTCAGGCTCTGGTGCAAAGTAGGTTTTTGGATCTGGCATAACCATTACTCCTTGTTTTTGTGGTCTACCGGCAATAGCTGCGGCGGCACTTTTCCCCAATCGTCAGGATGAATCGAAGCCAAAGTCTTAAACGGCTCGCGCTCAACATCTAACTCCCACGGTTGCCAGTCGTTGCCTATCGTTTTAGCCCTGACGGTAAACGTCGGGCGGTTGCTGTATCTTATCCAGGCTTCGCGTCCAGCGGCGTTGGTTGGTTGTGATGACATAAAAATACCCTCCTACGATTTCTCCGAGGAGGGCTGAAGCTTGATATTGCCTTTCGGCCTCATCTCCCTTTCGGGAATACCACCTTGCACAAGCTGCAGGTTGGCGGGGCGCTTCAGCCCTCTCTTAATGTAAAGTGATTATAGCATCATCTGATGGCTCTTGGAAAGAACTGGCGCAACAACCCGTCTGACTTCCCCCAAAGTCCACCCGGCCCTACCCCTATTTTTGGGGGTATGGATGAATAACAGGGGGGGGTGCCTTGCCCAATGTCCGCTGACAGGCGCGAAGCGGACACTAATTTTGGTGGCTGAAAAGGTCGGCTTTTGACCCTAAGCAGTCATTTTCAACGGTCGAGGTGACTGTTAATCATGACCGCGTTAAATGGGCAATGATCTGACTACGAAGTGTGTATCTATTCAGGTGGCAATTTCCTGGTCTTCATCGGACAACGTATTGGGGAGATCATCGAAGCTCGCATAGTTGAGCCGATAGAGTTGCGCGTAGAGGCCACCGTGCTTGATGAGTGTATCGTGGGTGCCTTGCTCTACTAACTGACCGTGCTGCAGCACGATGATGCGGTTAGCATTCCGGATCGTAGCGAGACGATGTGCAATGACCAACCCGGTACGCCCTTCCAGCAACCGCTGCAGCGCTTTTTGAATCTGCATTTCGGTGTAACTGTCGATGTTGGCGGTCGCTTCGTCCATTATCAGAATTTTCGCATCCGTAACCAACGCACGGGCAAAACTGAGAAGCTGGCGCTGCCCAAGGCTCAGGTTGTTTCCACGCTCTGCCAGCATCGTGTCGTAACCCTTTGGGAGCGCCTCGATAAAATCATGGGCGCCGACGGCTATTGCGGCTTCAACCACCGCCTCGTCATCAGCCCAGTCGGACGCATAGCGGATGTTGTCGCGCACCGTTCCCGTGAACAGGTAGGGCTCTTGCAGCACCATCGCGATATGGCGTCCAAGACTCTTCTGCGTGACGTCGCGCACATCGCGCCCTCCAACCAAAACCGCGCCGTCTTGGACGTCATAGAACCGGTGTATCAGCGCCATTGAACTTGATTTTCCAGAACCGGTCGGGCCCACTAACGCCACCGTCTCACCAGAACTCACACGGAAATTGACGTCTTTGAGCACGGGATGCTCTGGATCATAACCAAAGGTCACGTTGCAAAATTCGACCGAACCATCGTCGTCGTTGCCAAGCGGCGTCGCATTCTGGGCGTCTCTGACATCAACATCAACGTCCAGAACCTCTGTCAGTCGGTGACCAGAGGCCATGGCGCGCTGCATCACCGAATATTGTATTGTCAGCGAACGGATTGGGTCAAAAAATCGCTGAATGTAGAACAAGAACGCCACCATGACACCAACCTCGATCCGCTCGGACACCACCATCAGGCCGCCGGCTAAGGCCACGACCGCCATCGCGCTACCTGTCAGCGTATCGACGACCGGGATCATGATCTGCGACAGTTTCGAGGCCCGCAAATGGGCCTTGTACGTGTTGTCAACAAGCCGCCCATAGAGTTCGCCATTCAGTCTGGCGCGGTCCATAGCCTGAACAGCACGGACGCCGTGAATGGCCTCAGCCAAGGCACCATTGGTGATTGAGTTTGCTTCATGGGCCGCCATGAAAGCGGCACGGGCCCGGGTCAACCACAAGATGCGAATCCCGAATAGGATAGGAAGGACTGTCAAAACCATCAATGCCAGTTGCCAGTCGAGCCAAAGCATTACCACTACGATCCCAAACAAGAGCAGCAGATCGCCTATTGCAAGCACCGAAGTTTCAAGAAATTCCTGCATTGAGTTCACATCGCCTTGCAAGCGTGACATCAGCCGGCCGACCTCGGTTTTGTCCATGAATGAGAGCGAAACGCGTTGCAAATGGCTGAACATAGCGCGCCGAATATCGAACAAAACGTCCTCAGCCATTCGCCCGGTTACAAGTTCCTGGACACGCGAGGCGACATAATTGATGGCGACGACTACGGCAAACATCGCGACAATTGCGAGCAATACGTTTGGCGGTGCATCAGGCGCCATACCTTTATCAATCGCGTAGCGGATCAACAGCGGGATTGTCAGCTGCGAGCCTGTAAAGGTGAGCACGGCGGCAACGGAAATCACCACACGGCGCTTGTAAGGGCAGACAAACTGCCAGATCCGCCGCGTAACTTTGCCGTCGAACACCCGTCCAAAGATTTCTTCCTCAATCCGATCCGATCCGACAGCTGCGCGCATACGCGGGTTTTTATCGTCGCGCGGGTCGAGCGGTTCATCCGGTGTCTGGTTCATCGTGTATCTTCTTTCTTGGCTGGAATCTCCGCATTGGGACGCATCTGCAAGTCGTGCAAGTCGCAGTAACGCCCTCCCAGCTTCAGCAATTCTTCATGGCTGCCTTGTTCAATGATCCGTCCCTGATCCAGAAACAGTATCCTGTCGGCGTGCATCAGGCTGGCCAACCGGTGAGCAACGATCAGTGTCACGCGATCTTTGGTATATTCCTTAAGTGCGGTGCGGATTCGGTTTTCTGTCCCGGCATCGATGGCCGCCGTCGAATCGTCAAAGATCAAGACCGCAGGTTTCATCATAAGCGTCCGCGCGATCGACAACCGCTGGCGCTGACCACCTGACAACGACACACCGCGCTCGCCGACGGTCGTGCCGTACTTACCGGGCAAACCAAGGATATAGTCATGCAATTGTGCGGACTCTGTGACGTCGCGGATTTGGCTTGCCTCTGTGAAGGGGTCGGCATAGGCGATATTGTTTTCGATTGAGGTAGTGAACAAGAAGCTGTCTTGCTGGACAACAGCCACGGCTTGGCGAACTGACGACAGCGTCGCGTCGCGAATATCCTGCCCGTCGATGCTGATGGATCCCTTCGTCGGATCGTAGAAACGGGGGATTAGGTGCATCAAAGTTGTTTTTCCGGAGCCTGGTGGGCCGACAATGCCGATAGTCTCGCCCCTGTGCGCCTCGAAGCTGATGCCCGACACGGCCTGTCGGTCTGTATGCCCCGCATATGCAAAGCTGACATTATCAAGCTGTAGCGTACCGTTGGAGATAATCAGATCCCGCGCGTCCGGCGCGTTATCGATTTCGGCTTCGTGATCAATCAAGGCGAACAGACGTGCTCCACAAGTTGAGGCGCGCGCATAACCATTCACCATCATGCCCAACTGGCGTACTGGCATCTGCAGGATGGTCATGAAGGTCAGGAAAGTGGTCAGAGTACCTAGTGTGATTTCCCCCGATGCCACTTGCCGACCGCCAAAATAAAGGACCAGTCCCATAGAGACAAAAAATGCCATCGTCATCACAGCGGTGTTCTTGACCCGGATCTCGATCCTTTCATGGCTAAGTTCTAACGCTGATTTGGAGGCAACCTCAAATTTATCCATTTCGTGCTCTGACGCGGCAAAGGCCCGAACAACACGAATACCGCCGAGGTTTTCCTCCATCACCTGACTGAGAACGCCCAGTCGTTCTTGTAAGATAAGCCACGTTCGGCGCAGAGTTAGCCGCATCACCGTACTGCGCCATCCAGCGAAAGGCACGAATGACAGCGCCAGCAGCCCGAGAAACAGATTAGTTGATAGCAGTAGCGTTGCGCCTAGCCCTATCAGCAGGCCGAGAAGAACAGTGCGTACGAGCGCAGTCGAAAAAAACATCCGCACGCCTTCCAAATCCAGCATGCCGACCGTGATCAGATCGCCCGAATGGGTTCGGTCGTGGAACGAAAAGGGCAGACTTTGGATTCTTCCATAAACGGCATTTCTGATATCGCGTGCCAACGAATGTCCGACGAATTCCGCATTATAGTTCTGGATAAGCGTGAATATCCCTCTTGCGAAGCTTGCAACGAACAAAAGTAATGCAATCGGGTAAAGCGTTTCGGGTTCGGCCTTTGCCGCAGCCACGGCTTGGGTCTGATCCACCGCGCGTCCGAGGATCACAGGGATCGATAATTGCATCAGCACCGCGGCAATAGTTGCCGCTAATGCCAGCCCAGCGCTGACGGGGTAGCGAAAGGCCATCCGCGTGATGCGAGCGATGGCACCAAGTCCTGCGTGGGGATCAACGTCAGCTGTCCGACGAAATATCCGGTCGGAACTGGCTTCGCGACCAGATTGAGCATTTTTTATCATTTTATTGTCACCGCCGACTTAACGTCGTGTCATCCATAGAGGTCGAATTAGTAGTCAATTGTTTGAGAGACTGGCAATGTTTGATCATGCGGAGAGGACCTGTCTTGCATTGGTCCTTCTTCCATTCCTCATTTAAGCGGCATTTGCAGCATATTCCAAGGAACTATTTTAGCCTGATTTAGCGTGTCCTCGGCGCGGGTTGTAGAAGCGTTAGCTGCATTCGAAAATCTCCTATTCCAGCGCTCGACTGAGTGAGCGGTTGTTTTTGCACGAGCCTTGTCGACAAACAAACTTCCGCTTATGGCACAAAGCCGACTATTTCAGAACCTGCGTTTAATGTCTGCTTTCGGAGACCTAAGCGGAAGTCTATGTCTACTTTTTGTTCATAGATGCCGTCTGACTTGGCTGAATGTAAGGTACCTGTTTCCTTCGAGCCACCCCTGTTTGTGCGGGAGTCAGTTTCATAAGGGGGGTGCCAAACCATAGGGTCTGAAGCAGATGGGGTGAATATATTGTTAACCATTTTAATAACTCATACAAAGTCATACAGCAGGGTTAATGTAATCAGAGACAACTGTGCATGAGATGTGGTTGTAGGTGATTCTGTGATGGTTAATGAAAAGGTTTAAACCAAGAGTTTTTTGTATCTTAAAATATATTTAGCTAACGTTTTAACACTTAGAGCGACCATATTTTAGAAAATTTGTTTTTGATTTTATACATGTCTCTCTACTTGTAGATTTTGATAACCTACTACTTCAAGACTTTTTTTAATTTTACTACAATGTATTGATTTAAGTTTTTCACATTTATTTGCTGTTCCCACCTTTGAATAGAAAACTTCAAAATCATTTGCGTTTTTGTACCTATTTAAATTAATTCTATATACTCCAAACTTGAACGCCATTTTGTCAGCCATGGCAATGGTAGGACCGTGATATCCAATTATTTTTTCACCATCAAGCCAAGAGTTATATCTTCCTGTTTTATCACCGGACCAGATTGCGTGACTTACAAATTCGACCCATCGGCCAACAAATTTACTAATTGGTCCAATTATTACATCTGTTTCTATTTTATCACAGAAAGAATTATCGCCACCTCCAGAATTATCTCCTTTTATGCAGTCATTTTTCTCAAAGCTATGTTTTATTTTTAATATGGTTCCATTCCATCTATTTCGTACCTGAAGGGCTACCATAGGACCATAAGTTTGGCCTTTAAGACGTTCTTTTATGTCAAACATACTTACAGTTTGTCCATTTGGTTCTAAGTCAGTATTTTCTGGAAGCCAAAACATAAGACGCGTCCAAACTTCTTTATTAAGAACTTGTTTTTTAGAAGATGCATATTCAGATCGTTGCACATGACCTTCTTGGCCACTTCTATACCTATCATCTTTATGTCCTTTCATGCTTTTAGATAGCCTTAATCTTGCACTTAGCATACCGTCATGTTTTAAAATACGCAGGACATTTTTTATTGGTAAATTTCTAGTCTTGAATTCATATTTGTTATTAGCGTCACCGATTATAATATTTTTTTATCTCACTCACATTAATATTATTATTGGAAGTTGACTTGTTCGAATTTGTTGTTTGGCATCCTGTAACAATAACCAATAAAACTTGAACTTGTATTAAGGTTTTCCCAAAAGTCACAGGCTTACTCCAATGTTTGTATATTTTTAATTTAATCATCTATTTAGAGAGCTTTTTATTTAAAGATTTTATGTCTGGGATAAAAATAAATTTTCAGAGGTAGGGTATCTCATTCGATATCGCCCCCATCCCCAATCATGCTTTTTTTAAGAAGCCGCAATACCGATGTCTGCTCGGCAACGACTTCCTTTAACTCACGCGCTTCGCGGCGCAGGGCGGTCACCTCACCCGTTGAGGCCGCCCGAGCTGTATCATCAGAAAGTCGACGCTTGCCAGCTTCCATAAATGCCTTCGACCATTTGTAATAGATACTCTGGGCAATGCCTTCACGACTGCACAACTCCGCAATACTTTCTTCACCACGCAACCCATCAATTACAATGCGGATTTTTTCTTAAGCTGAATACTGCTTACGTGTCACCCGGCGGATGTCTTTGATTGCCTTGGCAGCGCCGGTTTGTCGTGTCTGCGATTTCTGTCTCATCTTCATTCCCCTACGGGCCATTACGATGAACCAGAGACACTCTCTTATGCAATGCCGCTAGTTTGTCCCATAGGCGTTGACGTTAGACGATCTTTAGCGAGTTGTCGTAACTCCTTCACAACACGCTTACGGTCTTCTGTTTCCTTGAGCTTTATCTGCTTCTCTGGGCCTGATTTCATGAGTGAGTTTGTTAAGGAGGACCAGAAACAACTGGACGAACGAAGTGCAGTCGGGATGTTTAATCACCGTCCTGATTTATGGAAACGTGCACGAGAAGGACAGTGCACAATGAAGAAACTATGGAATAAAGAAGTACTTTTGGTTGTTCTAATGGATATAAAGTTTCATAGTTTTAGTGCTAGTCTTGAAGAATTTATTCTTTTAAAGAAGAAAATTTTATAACTACACAGGGAAAGTGGAGAAAATCATGAAGGCGAAATTAATATTAGGAGCCGGATTAGTCCTATCAGCAGTATCGTTGATGGCACAGCCGGTGTTGGCAGGCAAAGCGGATGATACGCTCACTTGGTCAACAACGCGCGAAGTTGATGTGGCAATTCCATATTACAATAACACACGCGAAATTGTGATTTTGGGCCGGCATGCGTGGGACAATTTATTGTACCGTGATCCAAAAACCGCTGAATATAAGCCACTTTTAGCGACGTCCTATAAATGGGTTGATAATGTCACGTTGGAATTTGAGCTTCGTAAAGATGTTAAATTCCATGATGGAACTACGTTTGACGCAGACGATGTTGTTGCGACTTTTAACCACGTTTCAAACCCAGATAACGGCGTTCTGACAAAACGGAACGTTAGTTGGATGAAGGGTGCCACCAAGCTTAGCCAATATAAAGTGCAAGTTAATCTAAACTCACCATTCCCAGCAGCTTTGGAATATCTTTCTGGACCGGACGCTATTTTCCCTGCAGAAATTTGGGCGACGGCACGTAAAGATGCTAAAGGCAAAATGGATTACGGCACAATTGCCCCTATTGGTACTGGTCCTTATAAAATCACGGAGATGATTCCGGGTGAATCCGTTACCATGGAAATTAATAAGGACTACATGAGTGGTAGCCCAAAGGGTAAACCCTCCATTGGTAAAATCATTTTCCGGACAGTTGGCGACGCTGAAGCACAGATGGCTGAATTGTTGACCGGCAGTATGGATTGGATTTGGGATATTCCTAAAGACAAGGCAGAAAGCTTGAAAGAAATGGGTGCTGTAACTGTTGTGAACGCGCCAACCATGCGGATTAGTTATATTGCAATGGACCGTGCGGACCGTGCTAAAGGCACACCCTTTAAACATAAAAAGGTTCGTTTGGCTGTGGCCCACGCCATTGACCGTGCTGCTATTGCGCGTGAGTTAGTGGGCGGGTCGTCTCAGGTTATTCATTCAGCCTGTTTTCCTACCCAGTTTGGTTGCACGCAAGATGTGCCAAAATATGCCTATGATCCAAAACTTGCGAAAAAGCTTTTGACAGAAGCTGGCTATCCAGATGGATTTGAAATCGATATCCACGCTTACCGTCAGCGCGAGTTTACCGAAGCTGTTATCGGATATTTGAAGAAAATTGGTATCAAAGCCAACTTGAAGTTCCTACAATATAAGGCGCTTCGGGGTAAGGTTTGGGAAGGTAAGGCACCTTTCCATCAAATGACTTGGGGTTCGTTCTCGGTTAATGATGTGTCGGCGATCACCAGTCATTTCTTCAAGCATGGTCGTGATGACTATTGCCGGGATGATGAAATTAAAAAGCAACTTGAGATCGGTGATACCAATACGGACCCAAAGATTCGTAAAGCTGCTTACAAAAAGGCACTTATTGGCGTTCAGGAAAATGTTTGCTGGTTACCAATGTTTACATACACCAAAAACTATGGCTACTCAAAAGACTTGGACTTCACGCCAACGTCGGATGAAATCCCACGGTTCTTCACAGCTAAGTGGAAATAACAGTTAGATGAACAAGAGGGCAGGCTTATGTGCCTGCCCTCTTTTCACTTTTGATATAAGATTTTAAAATGCTGATTTATTCTTTGAAACGTTTTGGGGTAGCCATTTTGGTGACCTTTGCTGTTTCGGTAATTACATTTGTATTATTGCACGCGTCTGGTGACCCCGCGATGGCTATGGCAGGGGAAGGCGCAACGCAGGAAGATATTGAGTATGTGCGTGAGCACTTCGGATTTAACCGTCCGATGCTTGTACAATATATAGATTGGTTCGTTCGTGCCCTGCAGGGTGATTTTGGGATTTCCATTTATTTGAAAATTCCAGTTGCTGAAGTGATTGCCGCAAAAGCACCGATAACCGCTATTTTGGGCGCATCGGCATTAACATTTGCGCTGTTGATTTCGATTCCCTTGGGCGTCTTGGCTGCGATGAAGCCTAATACGATTTTTGATCGTATTGCTCTTACAATCGCCGTTATTGGCCAAGCCATGCCAACGTTTTGGTTTGCGCTTCTTATGATGATTTTTTTTGGTATTACGCTGCGGATTTTACCTGTTTCAGGCAATACCACATGGCAGCACTTTGTCATGCCATCCATTGCGTTGGGCTATTATGCCATGCCAGCCATCATGCGCTTGACACGGGCGGGCATGATTGAGGTGTTGAGTTCTGATTACATTCG
Source organism: Rhodospirillales bacterium (assembly GCA_028825025.1). Classification (GTDB taxonomy): domain Bacteria; phylum Pseudomonadota; class Alphaproteobacteria; order Rhodospirillales; family Casp-alpha2; genus JABMNT01. The sequence continues at coordinate 9,263 of JAPKAX010000037.1, forward strand.
AACGGCAAGGGCTAAGGGCTTGCGGCCCAGAACCGTTTTATTCAAACACGCACTTCGGAATGCCATCATTCCTGTCGTTTCTTTGTCTGCTGTTCAATTAGGTTTCATGTTGGGTGGGTCGATTATTATTGAGACCATTTTTTCCCTTAAAGGTCTCGGGAATTTGGCATGGCAATCGATCCAGCGGTCCGACTTTGATGTAATGCAGGCGTTGGTTTTATCGATTGCTATGTTCTACATCTTGTTGACTTATTTAGCTGATTTATTGAACGCATTTCTTGATCCACGTATCCGGGTGAGTTAATTAAATTATGACTGTAAATACATCTAAATTACCGGATCCAGCTACCATATTGGAACCCAGCCCCACTCAATTATTAACCCGTCGGGCTTTTGGCCATACGGGGCTTATGATCGGTGGTGGTATTCTTTTAATTATGCTGATTATGGCATTATTTGCGCCCATTTTGGCGCCGTTTGATCCCTATGATCAGGATTTGGCTCAACGCTTGATACCGCCGGTTTGGCACGACAAAGGATCTTGGGGACATCCCTTGGGTACGGATAACTTGGGCCGCGATTATATAACGCGCATTATATATGGTGCCCGTATTTCCTTGCTGATTGGGTTTTCAGCCATGTTGATTTCTGGAGTATTAGGCACAGCCCTAGGCGTTGCTGCTGGCTACTTTGGTGGCAGGGTTGATATGGTGATTACGTTTCTAATCACGACACGTCTTGCCATGCCGGTTATTCTGGTGGCTTTGGCGGTGGTCGCGTTGCTGGGCAGTTCATTACAAATAGTTATTTGGGTCTTAGGCCTATTAATTTGGGACCGATTTGCTGTGGTAATGCGTAGTGCTACACAACAGATTCGGACCATGGACTATGTTACTTCGGCCCGGGCGTTGGGTTGTTCGACCTTGCGAATCATTTTATCAGAAATATTACCAAATGTCGCAAATGCGTTAATTGTAGTTGCGACTTTAGAAGTTGCGCACGCCGTCTTATTAGAAGCCGCGTTGTCATTCTTGGGGCTTGGTGTGCAACCGCCTGAACCTTCATGGGGTTTGATGATTTCAGAAGGAAAATCCCACATGTTTTTCAAACCTTGGGTGATTGCAATTCCTGGCACCGCAATTTTCTTGCTAGTTTTAGCAATCAACTTGCTTGGCGACGGTATTCGCGATGTGACCGCACCGGAGAATAGAAATTGACAGCCTTATTTGAAGTTAAAAACCTAACCATCGATATTCCGGTTCCGTCCGGAATGTTGCATGCGGTGCGCGGTATTTCGTTTGAAGCTATGCGGGGGGAAACTTTATGTATTGTTGGTGAATCGGGCTGTGGTAAATCCTTAACGTCTTTGGCTATGATGGATTTGCTGCCGACTACGGCAATCCGCAACGCCGAGAAAATGACGTTTCAAGGGCAAGACATGCGGTCCTTTTCGGAACATCAAATGTCCGATATTAGGGGTTCCCAAATGGGCATGATTTTCCAAGAACCGATGACGTCGCTTAATCCATCTTATTCGATTGGTGATCAGTTGACCGAAATGCTGATCCGCCATAAAAATGCATCCCGTGCCGAAGCGCGCGAACGGGCGATTTATTTACTTGAGAAAGTAGGTATTACCGCTGCTGCCAGCCGGTTAAACCAATACCCGCACCAACTTTCTGGTGGCCTTCGGCAACGGGTAATGATTGCCATGATGCTGATGTGTGACCCGGCCCTGATCATTGCGGATGAGCCGACAACGGCGCTGGACGTAACCATTCAAGCGCAAATTCTGTTATTGTTGGCGGAACTTCAAAAAGAATTTGATATGGGATTGATTTTGATTACCCACGATTTAGGTGTTGTTGCCCGGGTTGCAGATCGGGTTGCGGTTATGTACGCAGGCGAAATAGTAGAAGCCGGGACGGCAGAAGAAATTTTCAACCGTCCGACACACCCCTATACCCAAGGCTTGCTTGATTGCATTCCAATTCCTGGCAAAACAGCCCGGGGCGCCAAGTTAGGGGCAATACCTGGTATCGTGCCGTCATTGGTCGGTGTAATTGAGGGCTGCAGTTTTCGGGAACGGTGTAAGTACGCGAGTGATGCATGCGCAAAGCCGGGCATTGAGTTGGTGCCGGTTAGCGGCATTGTCGAAGAACATGTAACGCACGATTATCGCTGTGTTTTATCGGCTGATCAATGTGTTGAAAACTTGGCGGGGAACGCATGATGACAACTCCTAACGTCTTAGAAATTCGCGATATTTATCAAACATATCAAATTTCGAAGGGTTTATTTCAGCCTAAAAAGCCATTGCACGCCGTAAACGGTGTTTCATTAAAGGTGGCGCGTGGGGAAGTATTAGGCCTTGTGGGTGAATCTGGGTGTGGTAAATCGACTTTGGCAAAAATTCTGTTGGGGCTCTTAAAGCCGACGCAGGGCGAAGTCTTGATTGATGACAAGCCTGTTGCCGACTTGGATCGTTTGGATATTGCGAGAATGGTCCAGCCGATCTTTCAAGACCCGTATTCTTCTTTGAACCCGCGTAAATCTGTGGGCTCGATTATTTCATTGCCTTTGCGTGTGCAAAACGCCCCGAACCCAGAGACATGGCAGAAGCGGGTTGAAGAAACCATGGATTTGGTTGGCCTACCGAAGCGCGTTTATAACAACTATCCAAGCCAAATGTCAGGCGGGCAGCGGCAACGTGTTGCTATCGCAAGGGCTTTGATCAATCGCCCACAAGTGGTTATTTGTGACGAGCCAACCTCGGCTTTGGATGTGTCGGTGCAATCGCAAATATTAAACTTACTAGTTGATTTACGACAAGAACTGGGACTTACCTATGTGATCATTAGTCACAATTTGGCCGTTGTTGAACATATTGCGACCCGCGTTGCGGTTATGTATTTAGGCCGTATGGTCGAAGTTGCGGATACGGATGATCTATTTGAAGCGCGTCAACATCCTTATTCTCAAGCCTTGTTAAATTCTGTTTTAACCCCGGATCCATCATTGGGGATTTCGGATTCTCATTTGGGTGCCACATACCCTAATCCCATTGATCCGCCTTCTGGATGTACTTTCCATCCGCGTTGTGCCAAAAAAATGGCCCATTGTGATAGTGAAGCACCTACACCGATTGATACAGGTTCTGGTGTTGTTGAGTGCCATTTATATAAGGACTAATTCTTGTGAGCCGTGAACAAGCCATTTCTCGTGCCGAGACCTATTTTGATGACGGATTATTTTTTGATGATCTTGCACGCCGCGTTGCTATTCACACAGAAAGCCAAGAACCAAGCCAAACACCAGAGCTTTATCGGTATTTGACGGATGAGATGACTCCATATTTGGAGGATATGGGTTTTAGCTGTGAAATTTTGCCAAACCCTGTTGCTAATGGCGGCCCGTTTTTAGTGGGTGAACGTATCGAAGGCGAAGGCCTTCCAACGGTCTTTACTTATGGGCATGGCGATGTAGTACGCGGCTATGATGAACAATGGGATGAAGGGTTGTCGCCTTGGGAAATCGTTAAAAAAGGTGATCGCTGGTATGGCCGGGGAACGGCGGATAACAAAGGCCAACACACCATAAACCTTGCTGCCATGAAGGCTGTATTAGCAGAGCGTGGTCATTTAGGTTTTAACGTTAAATTGATTCTTGAAACGGGTGAAGAACGTGGATCACCTGGCCTTCGTGAGTTTTGTGATGTTCATAAAGACCGTTTGAAGTCGGATTTGTTGATTGCGTCGGATGGGCCGCGCCTGTCACCAGAACGCCCAACTATATTTATGGGTTCGCGCGGTGTATTCAATTTTTCAATGACCCTGACGTTACGTGATGGTGCCCACCATTCAGGAAATTGGGGCGGCTTGTTAGCGAACCCCGGTATTATTTTGGCCCACGCTATTTCGTCGATTGTCTCGAGCAGTGGAGAGGTTTTAGTGAACGGATTACGCTCACCAGAAGCCATGTCAAATTCTGTTCGTGCTGCCATCACTGACCTCGTTGTTGATGGTGGCAACGATGCGCCGGAAATTAACCCCGAATGGGGCGAACCAGGAATGACCGCAGGTGAAAAAGTCTTCGGCTGTAATACACTTGAAGTGTTGGCTTATAAAACCGGTAACCCATCCGCACCGGTGAACGCCATCCCAGCCCACGCGGAAGCTGCTTGCCACATCAGATATGTTCCCCCAACCGATTCAAAATTGTTTATCCCCGCATTACGCAAACATTTGGACGATAAGGGGTTTAGTGCTATTAAATAGGAAGCGAGCCGCGATACGCTTTCAGCAACACGTCTTGATCCGGAGCATCCCTGGGCACAATGGGCGATTGGTGCAATTGAGAAAACTACCAATACAAAAGTAGACGTGCTGCCGAACTTGGGCGGCTCTTTGCCTAATGATGCCTTTTCAGAAATCTTGGGTCTGCCGACAATTTGGGTGCCACATAGTTATGCGTCCTGTTCGCAGCACGCGCCAAATGAGCATATTCTCGAAGGCATCAGCCGGAATGCTTTAGCCGTAATGGCGGGCATTTGGTGGGATTTGGGTGACGGAAACACGCCAAAATAAATATAGGATAATTGCATACTGACCATTCAAGTTGAGATGTTCGAAGGTCGTACTGTTGAGAAAAAGCGTGAGTTGGCAAAATCTTTGACCGCTGGAATAGTGTGAATTACGGATGTTGATGAAGCATCGGTAAATGTGATTATTGATGAAATAAAAAGGAAACTTGGGCAGCAGGCATGGCATACGTTAGCCAGTGGTTCTGATTATGGCGGAAGCTTAAGGACACCGGCTGGTTTTTGTGGTGTTCGCCCACCCCCCGGTGTCGTTCTTGCCCCCACCGCGTTGTATCATTAACGCCTTATTCATTTCACAGCAGTATGGGCCGTTCGGTTGTGGACGTAGCGCTAATGACAGTAGTACAAACCAGCTCCGATAAATGCTCATGTTTCTGGGGTGTATTTGGGATTTCAGAAAACCGGGACCTTGATTTGTGTGTTGTTCATGAAGTTTTGAAATTACTCACGATATTTACAACATTAACCCCCATGGTGACCGGATGAAAAACCATAAAATATTTTGGGGCCAAACATTATTGATAACGTAACGCGCGGCCCTGAATATTCAGAGAGTGATGTAACTTGGACCAATGCAAAACAGCCAAAAATTTATCACAATATAGTGGATATGATCGCTTCGTGTTACAAGCGGTTTATTCGATTGAAAAATACTTAGCGAATAAATCAGATATGGTGCGTCCAAAGCCAGATCTAGAAACATTGAAAATATAGGCACGACAAATGCAAAAACAAATTTTGATCAAGGGGTTTATGCACGAAACCAATACTTTTAGTCAATTGCCGACAACGCTTGAATCATACAAAGCCCGCACGATTTATTACGACAATGACGGAACAAAAAAATGGGTGGTACGAGGACAAAAATAGCGGGCTTTATTAACACATGAAAAGGGCATGACTGGCAAGGTGTATTTCCAATTTTTGCCTATGCAACGCCAGCAAGAAAAGTGACCGGAGAAACGTTCGAACATGTGGCGAATACCTTGTTGGATTGTTTAAAAAATAATGGCCCGTTTGATGCTGTTTGTTTGGCCCTACATAGGGCCATGGCCTGTACTCATGTTGATGATGGAGAAGGCGGATTGCTGCGGCGGTTTGGAGACGTCGTCGGCCCAGATATACCTACCTTAATGATACTTGTTCTACACGCTAATATTACCGACCAAATGGCGGAACTTGAGGATATTATAGTGATTTACCAGACGTACTCGCATGTCGACCAATATGAATTTTCTAGTGAAGCAGCAGAGTTATTGCAAAGGACATTTGCGGGCGAAATTAAACCCAAAACATAGTTGACGCGTGGCCAAATGATGAATGGGTTGGATCATGGCCGCACAGCATCGCCCGGCCACATGACTGAAGTTTTGCAAAGCGTAAAAAATGGTGTGAATACGTTTCCAGGTGTTGTATCCAGCACTCCTGCATGCAGGTTTGCGTGGGCTGATATTCATCATATTGGCCCAACCGCCATCGTGGTTGAGAATGGTCATTCACCTGCCTATTAGGAATTAGCTGATAATTTAATGAACGAAATTTGGCAAAGCCGCAACCCGATCACCATCGACCCTGTTTCCATCGAAGAAGCAATTGCGCGGGTGTAAGCGGCAGGCAAGTGCAAAGCTCCCATCGCGCTGTCTGATTTTGCCGATAACCCCGGCGGCGGCGGGTATGGCGATGCGACACATCTGTTAAGGGCAATGATTGATGCTGATCTGGAGAATGCAGCTTTTGTAACGTTGTAAGATCCTGATGCCGTTCAGACCTTTAATGGAAAAGGGGTAGGTACTCATGTGGCGGTTCCGATTGGTGGGAAAATTGATCTCCATTATGGAGAACAAACCTTAGTAACGGGGCATGTGGTCGCTATCACAGATGGCGCGTTCAAGATTATAGGCCCAATGACAGCAGGAATGCCTGTTGATATGGGGCCAGCCGTTGTGCTTTGGGTGCGGGGCATTGATATAGTGATCTCTAGCGAACGCTTTCAGGCGTACGATACGAATTATCTGAAGCATGCAAATATTTACCTACGCAAAAAAGATGTTGTCTCGGTGAAATCTGCCCATCATTTCCGGGCTGCTTATGCGCCTTTTGCATCAGAGATAATTGTGGTTGATGGCGGCAGGGGGCTAACGTCCCGAAATTATAAAGAGCTTAATTACACCAAAGTCCGAGAGCCTGTATCTCCACTGCACCTAGACTAATACCTGTCTAAAAGTACGGTTGGTGTGTGGCTCAAGATGGGTTTTTCTGTATGTAATAAGACTAGAACAATTCTATTGGGAGAAATTGTAATTCGAAGCTAAAACGCCATTATGATGTCTTGATTACGCCAAGTGAACAGGGCACTCTTTTAATCATAAACTCAGCATAAATTATGGAATGGAATGAACATGACACGTGGAATGGTATGCGCCCCGCAACCGGAAGCTGTTGAAGCTGGCGCAATGATCTTGAAAGCTGGTGGCAATGCGGTGGATGCCGCAATTGCAACCGCATTGGTACAAACGGTTGTGGACCCACAAATGTGTGGAATAGCCGGTTTTGGATCATTCCACTATTATTTGCCTGACAGGGGTGAGCATGGATTTCTGGATTTCCACGGGCGTGCACCTGAAAATGTGACACCCGAAATGTGGGAAGATTTGATTGAATCTGAAACCGAAGATGGTTTTGGTTATATTTTAAAAGGTCGGGTTAATGATATTGGGTATGGTTCTATCACAACTCCCATGAGCCTGAGGGCTTATGATGAAGCTTTAAAACGTTATGGCACAATGTCGTTAAAAGAGTTGTTACTGCCAGCCATTGAGTATGCCGAAAACGGTTTTATGGTTCGTCCTCATGTTTCTACCTTTTGGAACTTGGTTGAAGCGGCAGGCCGAGTGCCACACATCGAACGTATTCGCCAAATTCCGGCAACGCGGAAAATTTATGTAAAAGAAGATGGCAACATTCGGAAGCCTGGTGAAATTCTGAAAAACCCAGATATGGCAAAAACACTGCGGAAAATTGCTGAACACGGCGTTGAAGACTTTTATTCGGGTGATATTGCAAACCAAATTATTTCCGATATGGAAGCCAATGGCGGCTTGCTTACGCATGATGATTTGAAAGCGGTAAATGTAACGCCAAAAGAGGCCCTATGGGTTGATTATCGGGGGCACCGGATTGCTACCAATCAGCCCCCGGGTGGCGGGATCATGATTGGTGAAATGCTGAATATTTTAGAAAATTTTGATCTTAAGTCCATGGGGCATAATTCAAGTGAATATTTAGCTGTTGTATCTGAAGCCATGAAGATTGCGACGGTAGACAAAGATTTATACGTGGGCGATCCAAATTTTGTCGATATTCCTGTAGATCGTTTGATGTCGAAAGAACATGCGCGTGAATGTGCGGACCGTATTAAACGCGGCGAAAAAATGCATGTGCCCCGCATGAAGGCATCAGAAACGCCTAAAGATACCACTCATATATCGGTTGTTGATGAACATGGAAACTGTGTTTCATTGACTCATTCATTGGGAATGCCATCGGGCGTGGTTACCGAGGGTTTGGGCTTTATGTATAACGGTTGTATGTGTGTGTTTGATCCGCGTCCCGGAAATACAGGGTCGTTGGCACCCGGAAAGTCCCGTTTCACGGCCATGTGCCCAACCATGGTTTTTAAAGACGATAAACCTATACTTGTTCTTGGTGCACCGGGTGGGACTTACATTACGATGGCCATTTTACAAGGTATTTTGAACGTCATTGATTTTGATATGGATGCGCAACAAGCGGTATCGGCGGCACGTATTTGTACGACCAGTGATGTGATTGACGTAACAAACCGAATTCCACGGTATGTGGAACAAGAATTAGTCGAAAAAGGTTATACCGTTCGTCGTTCGCCCTTGAGCTACCATTTTGCGGGAATTCACGCGATTTCGTTTGATGATGATGGCAACTGGGTTGGTGGCGCGGACCCAGGGCGTGATGGGATGGCGATGGAGGTTTGATCGTGGTGGATCAAAAAAATGCGCCCATACTGTCTAACGTCAACGCCTATGGGACAAACTAGCGGTATTGTATATGAGAGGGTTT
>JAPKAX010000270.1 GCA_028825025.1 Rhodospirillales bacterium
AACCAGCTTAGAACATCGGCTCGTAACGACTATTAAGAAGTATCTCGGCAACAACAGCACTATTGGGTAGCGCAAGAGCGTAAGAAATCGTCTCGGCAATCGTCTCCGGCTCAAGTTTGAACTGATCTAATGGTGTAGCCGTATTCTCAGTCATTCGCGTCTCAACCAAGCCCGGACAGATAGAGGTTGCACGGATACCATCATCCCAGCCCAATTGGCGTATGGCATGCGTTAAGGCCATCGCCGCATGTTTAGACGCAGAATACCCAAGGATTTCATGTTTCCGCATTCGCTTACCAGCAAGCGATGTCACATTAATTACCCGCCCTTTGCCCGAAGACCGCAAATGCGGAAGTGCGGCTCGGACCAACCAAAGGGGCCCCTTAAAATTAACAGCAAACATGCGATCAATTTCTTCTTCGGTCCCACTTTCAAGTGACCCACCCAGCTCGACACCCGCATTCAAAACGACCCCATCAATCCGCCCAAACCGCTCTATTGTCGCTTCAACCCAAGCAGCAGAAGTTCCATGGATTTCAGCGTCCCAATGATGGGTCATATGATTTTTTCTATTTTCCATTTGAGGGATGTTACCCGGTTGGCGCGCACCAAGACTTAAATCATAGCCCAACGAACCCAAGTGTTTGGCCGTAGCAAGACCGATCCCCCGATTAGCCCCTGATACTAAAATGACGCGTCCTTCTGGTGACAACATTCCGGCTTCCTTTGATAGTTAATTAACGGGCGTACAGACTTTTCAATTAGTTACCATCTCATTTGTTTATATACATAAAGACAGTCAGTGTCATAAGCTTTACATCAAGAGGGTTCGTAAAATGGAGTTTAACATGACGGCGACTGTCTCAAGTGAAAGAAATGATTAAAACGACGGTTGATTGTGTTTTAGATTTTGCTGCAAAGACCGGCGAAGGCGCTATATGGTCAGCAACCGATCAAATGCTCTATTGGATCGATATTCCAGCCGGACTGTTTTGCAGGTTTGATCCTGCAACAGGGGCGAATACAGTTTGGGATATGCAGCGCCCAATTGGTTGCTTTGCGCTTAAACAAAATGGCGGGGCTGCTGTTGCCCTAACAGATGGTTTTTTTGATTTCGATTTTGCAAGTGAAGATCTATCATTAATCATAGACACAGAAGCCGACATAACAACCAACCGCTTTAACGATGGCACTGTTGACATGCGCGGCAGATTACTTGCTGGCACCATGTCGATAGCCGGGCCAGATCAATCAGCCCCACCGCAGGGCACGCTGTATTGCCTAGAGGTGGACCAAACGGTCAAAATCATTATGGATGGATTTCAGGTGGTTAATGGGTTGGCGTTCTCTCCGGATGGGAAAACCGTCTATGTATCTGATAGTGCGCCCTGGATTCAAACAATCTGGGCTTATGATAATGATTTGGATGATGGCGCTTGGTCCAACAAACGGGTGTTTTTTGATTGTGCTTCCATACCGGGTCGCCCCGATGGCGGGTCCATGGATTCTGGAGGGTGCTATTGGGTGGCGGGTGTATCGGGTTGGGAACTGTTTCGTATCACGCCTGAGGGGAAAGTCGATATGGAAATTGAAATGCCTATCGAAAAGCCCACTCGCATTACCTTTGGTGGCACAAATTTCGATACCCTATACGTTACATCCATTGGTCCCCACTACATTACGCCGGGAACCGAAAATCAACAACCGCAAGCAGGAGGCTTGTTCGCCCTAAAAATCCCCGGCATACAAAGTTTCGAGTTCCCTTGCTATAAAGGATAGAACTATAAATTTGAAAGAACGCCATTGACGACGAATTGGAATAACCCATCGTGTAAAATAGGTAAAAATTTTGAATGAATCAAAAGGAACTAAAAGCTAATGCGTATAGATTTTGAGACTTACAATTTGGAACGAACCGATGATCATATTTTGATAGTCACAATGAACCGCGCCAACGCTGCAAATGCCATGAACACCCAAATGGGGCTAGATGGAAAAGCAATTTTCGAGGGCCTGTATACCGATACAGAAGGCGTACGGTGTGTTGTTTTAACCGGGGCCGGTAGCAAAGCGTTTTGTGCAGGCGGTGACTTAAAAGAACGCAAAGGCATGACCGATGCGCAATGGCGATATCAGCATGCGGTGTTTGAACAAGGCGTCATAGCCATGCGTAATTGTCCTGTACCAATTATTGCCGCCGTCAATGGGGCGGCTTACGGGGGTGGTTGTGAAACCGCGATGAACGCCGATTTCGCCTACGCCTCAAAAACTGCCCGCTTTGCCCTACCAGAAGTCTCCCTTGGTATTATGCCAGGTGCTATGGGGACGCAAAATATGCCCCAAGCCGTTGGCGAACGCCGGGCTAAAGAAATTATCCTAACCGGCAAACCGTTTTCAGCCGAAGACGCTTATCAATGGGGTTTGGTCAACAAAGTTTGCGAGCCTGAAAGCTTAATGGATGACACCATTGAGACAGCGCGCTTGATTGCCCAAAACGCGCCTCAATCGATCATGCGGGCCAAACGCTCTATATCGGTATCAACCCAAGTCGACCGTGCGACAGGATATCAGTTTGAGCTTGAAGCCTATAACTGCTTAGTTGGAACGGAAGACCGGCATGAAGGCATTTTGGCCTTTAACGAAAAACGCAAACCCAACTTTACCGGCACGTGACGGAGCCCCATACATGACAAATAAATATGACGTGCTGGTGAGCGAAGTCGGCCCACGCGATGGTTTACAAAGCATCAACACCGTATTTTCAACAAAGGACAAAATGCAATGGATCAAGCGTGAAGCTGAAGCGGGCGTCGCTAAAATTCAAGTCGGCTCGTTCGTGCCGCCAAAGCTGTTGCCACAATTAGCTGACACGGCTGGCGTTGTTAAGCAATCAATCCAGATTCCCGGATTAACCGTTGCCGCATTGGTGCCAAATATGAAGGGCGCTGAAAATGGAATGGCGGCAGGTACTCATCAAATTGGCGTCGTTATGTCCGTATCGGAAGCACATAACCAAGCCAATGTCAGGCGCAGCACCCAGCAATCAATTGATCAGTTTACCGAAATCATTGCCTTCCGAAATGCCCACCCTGAATACAAAGACATTGTTATATCGGGCGGCATGGCAACGGCGTTTGGCTGTACCATTTCCGGCAGAGTCCCCATAGCTGATGTTTTGCGCGTTGCCGAAGGATTATTAAAACGTGGTGCCCAGCGCCTAAATGTTGCGGATACCGTTGGTTATGCAGACCCCAAACAGGTCCGCGATTTATTTACCGAATTGTATCGCGCCATTGGGGGCGATACTCCAGTCAGCGCTCATTTTCATGATACCCGTGGCCTTGGGTTAGCAAATGTGTTTGCGGCCCTAGATGCGGGCGTGCGTGAATTTGAAGCCTGCTTAGGCGGGCTTGGCGGCTGTCCGTATGCGCCTGGTGCCAGCGGGAATATCGTCACTGAAGATTTAGTTTTTATGTTGGAAGCCATGGGGCTTTCGACTGGGGTAGATTTGGACGGGTTGCTAGAAACCCGTGAAATCATGGAACGTCACTTAAACGGCGAACCCACCCACGGCACCTTTGCCAAAGCCGGAAGGCCAAAAGGATTTGTTAATAAGCCCACTATTTTTTAGATTGGATAGACCGAAGCGCCAACACAAACGGCCCGAGATACAAAGCGCTTTGCGTATGCCACGAGCCATCCGTTCCATCGCCCAAACCCATGGCGAAATCTTCTTTTTGTTTTGGTACATATAAAGTCCCGAACAGGCCATCCCAAACGGCCAATTCAAAACCACAGTTTTTACCAAGGTGATGGGCTGATAA
>JAPKAX010000271.1 GCA_028825025.1 Rhodospirillales bacterium
CACTTTGGGTTCTGCAGTCTGGGTTTACGTCAGATCTCCATCCTAGTCTTCAGCACTCATAAAACAGATCAAACTCTGATTGATCTAGCCGGATATCGAGTACATTTTAATTCTTTATTAATATGTGCTTTACGAAACATCCCCATACATTAGTCACAGCACACATTCCATATCGGGAGACTGTCCAAGAGAAGGTGTTGACGTTTGGGGCACCTACACCGATTTTGAAACACCCGCAAAATATATCGACAGTTTGCACAGGCGGAATATTAAGGTTTATTTGTTTGACGAACGCGTACCTCAGCCCGCAGATCATCCATTGGTACGTCCATCAGTCAATGCAATGGCTGCGACGGATTAGCTGACGAATGACAAACAATGCTTAGCAACAGCGCCATCACCCTTCACAGGTGGTTAGATAAACCGGTTTTCACATATCCACGCAAACATTGCGGATTTGGTAAGCAAGGCCCGTATACAGAAAAATTGAGCCAAAATACTGGTATTTGTTTCCAGCGCTGTGTCGGCTTCTATGCCATCAACACATTAAATTCCATCACGTTCGAGACAGATAAAGCGCACGCCACCCCCCTATCATCAAAGGTTTTTGTATTTACTAAAAATCGTCTAAGCCCGTAACCACGTTATTAGTGAGGCGATGACACATGCCGAGGATGATCGTACAAAGCAACTCACCAACAAACATATTTAGATGTTTTTTTGCATATGGTTGATCGTAACGACGACGGGGTTTTTGTCAGTGGCGTAAAAATGCACCAAACAGGCTGCGTTAATTCACATTGGTTCATTGTCATGCTGACCATGCGCTTGAGCGTTGACGATAAAGACTTTACCATTGTAGGTGCTATTCCGGCCCAAGCGGATGGGATCGCTTACACTTATGGTCGCCAATTCTCAGACATATGAAGCATGGGGGCAGGTTCCATAGATGCGGGGAACGTCGAATTTGGTGGCCAAGAAGCCATGATTGTACTCGACCAGGTGTTTATACCAACCACCGTATTTTCATGGATGGTGAATATGAATTTGCACCCCCATGGTCAAGCGCTTCACTACCTATCACCGGTGAAGCTATATATGTAAAACTGGTATGTGTTAATTGGTGCAACGGCTCAAATTGTTGATTTAAACGGGGTTGCCAAGGTATCACACATAAAGGACAAGCTGATCGAAATGGCGCATTTGAAAGAGACCATTCGGAGCAGTTCTTTGGCTTTGGCTTCCGCTTATGAAGGGCGGGAAATGAAATCTGACGTGCAGATGATCGAATCAATTCAAGCCAATGTTTGCAAACAAAACGTCACCCGAATCCCGTACGAAATAGCCCGTTTGGTGCAAGATTTAACGGGTGGGTTATTGGTCACCATGTCGCCTGAACTAGAGCTTGAGCATTCAGACGTTGGGCCACTTATCCATAAATTTTTATTTGGAAACGACGGTGCTGATATTGACCGTATAAAAGTTTTGCGGTTGACCAAAAACATTACGCTGGGCCTCAATGCGGTTGGGTACTTGACGGAACCCATGCACGGAGCAGGATCACCTCAAGCCCAACGCATTCAAATTGCACGTGGCATGGATTTAAATACAAAACGCATCTATGCCCATAAAATCGCCAGGGTCACTGAAACCTAAAAGCTCAGTGATATATCACGGTGATTAGCACTACACGAAGCCACCTCTAACGCCTGTTCTGCTGGCAATTTAGTCAGCTGACGCAAACCAATTGTGTTACGAATTGTGTCTTCATAGGTTTTGATACTTGGCAATAATTCTTTCACACCGCGTTTTCGCCAAAGCATATCATTATCAAAAACCTTCAGCGTTTTAAGGAGAGCTTTTTGTGCTTTACCAGGTTTAGGCTTTTTACTCTTAACCGCACGACGAACTTTGGTAAGGCCAGACTTGATTGCCTTTGTTCCATTGATCTTACCAACCAATTTAGACACGGCCGAAACTTTAGCTGCCGCTTCTTTTGGTCCTAAAGTCGAAATCGAATGCTCTAACTGAGCGATTTGCTCTCTTAGTCCAGAAAGGGCTTTCGTCCCACTAAGAATACCCATTAATTCTTGGATGGGGATATAACCTTTATCCATTGCATTTCGATAGTTTTTCCGAGCTTTATCATAGGCTTTTTGAAGTGTTACAAACTTAGTGTTTTCGACTTTCCAGTTCTCTGGGATTGTTGTCACTAAATACGCACGGTCACGTTTATGCTCTTCAACCTCAGCAAGCAATTCATCCTTTGTTTCTGTATCTGCAGGATCCATACGGTTGATCTGAATTCCTAATGCTTTAATAGCAATGTCATTTCGACGAATGCGTTTTTCAATGGAACGGACTTCACGGTGTAGAGGCCGGTATGCGTCTGATTTTGCATCCACAGCAGCGGACCGTGTGTTCACTTCATCACGTAGATCAAACACCGACAACGCATTAATGAAGCTTCCTTCCATCGATTTTTTTAGCTTGGTCGGAACGTAACTATAATCAAGTTTGCTTACCGTCGTAATTGCACTTCGCAAGTGATCGCTATTTCGTGTCAAAGCGGCAAATGTAATTTCTTCAATGCAATATTGAAGGCGTGGATTTATGGGTGGCGGAGCCGTTTCAGACGTTAATGACACACGGTTCGGCAAATAATTCACCAAAGGTGGGAACACAGCAACGATGACAAGGGCTACCAATTGCAGGCAAATAAACGCAATAACACCTTTGTATATTTGTATTGTTTTAACGATAGCTGGAGCGACACCACGCAGGTAGAACAGCGCAAAACCAAAAGGTGGAGTTAAGAACGAGGTTTGGATATTCAGGCCAATCATAACACCTAACCAAACAGCAGTTACATTTGCCGATGGGTCCATAAGAAGAATTGGCGCAACAATAGGAACAACAACAACTGCAATTTCAATAAAATCGAGGAAGAAACCAAGGACGAAAATAACGCCCATAACGATGGCAAACTGAACCCAGAACCCACCAGGTAATCCGGTCAAAAATTCCTTCACAAGTTCTTCACCGCCAAAGCCACGGAATGCAGCCGTCAACATTGCTGCACCCAATAAGATAATGAACACTAAGGATGATGTTTTTGCCGTCTCAACCATTACGCCGGTTAAGGTGTTTTCTATTTTGTAGGTTCGCCAACCGCTCCAAATTATAGATAAGACCAACATCGTAACAGCGATCGATGCCATCGTCACACCGATGACATCATCTGATGTGCGGATATTTTTTATATTTGTATCGTAGTTGCTAGTGATAATCATAATTGCGACCATCGATACAATCGCTATGATTACTGGGATATATTGGCGTGGATGGCCTTCCCGCAAGCGGTACCCTGCCATCATCATCGCGCCAATGGCACCAATCGCGCCAGCTTGATTAACCGTTGCGACGCCCATAATAATGGAGCCCAAAACAACAAAGATCAATGTCAACGGTGGCACAAGTACCAGCAGAACACGGCCGAGAAATTCAAAATTCATACTCCCTGCAAAAGGCACTGCAGGTGCAAGACTAGGGCGCAATAAAGCAATAACTTGAATGAACGCCATATACAAAAGAACCAATAAGATTCCAGGAACAAAAGCGCCTAAGAACATGTCGCCAGCGCTGGTTGAGAGAACAGCGAATTCCGATGGCATAGAAAACTCACCCGTCGCCGCCTTATAAAGAGCTTTTCGGGCCGTTCCTGCTTGATCAACAGCACTCGTTAATTGATCTGCCAGAATAATCAAAACAATAGATGGCGGAATAATTTGCCCCAAAGTTCCAGA
>JAPKAX010000272.1 GCA_028825025.1 Rhodospirillales bacterium
CTGTAACGGCTTCAATTTTAAAAGACTTTCTGTTGCAAAGTGATATGATCGGGGTATGGCAAAACGTATTGAGCGCAAAAAGAAATCACAGGCTTCACGAGTAAGCTTAAAAGCTAATTTTGCTAAAATAAAATCATTGTATCAGGCCGGGCAATTTATGAATGCGCTGCCATTGGTTCGCAAAATTGTATCCAGACAGACTACGGATGTGGATTTACTCAATATTGCGGGACTGCTTGAATTACAGGCCGGTTCTGCAGAACGCGCGATCGACTGGTTTTATATCGTACATAGTCAAATTCCTGATAATCCAGATGTTTCAGATAATTTGGGTAGTTCTTATTGTGCTGCAGGACAATATGATAATGGTCAAAAACAGTTCGAAGCGTTACTAAAAGATCAGCCAAAGCGGCTTCAAGCTTGGTGTAACCTCGGTAGTGCCAAATTAAATTTGGGCGATACAGTCGGCGCCCGCAAAGCGTATGAGACCGCTCTTGATCTTGACCCTAATTTTATTCCAGCTTTGACAAATCTTGCGCTACTGGAGGGTCAATCTGGGGCGCATAAATTAGCTTTGGAGTACTATTATAAAATTCTTCTGCTACACCCGACAGACGGTGAGATATATAGTGATTTATCTCGGTTTAAAAAATTCAGACTAAATGATCCAGACATTGCGAAAATGGAAAAGCTCATGCGAACTTGTATTATCAGTTCTCATGATCGTATGTATTTAGGCTACGCCCTAGCAAAAGCATATGAAGATATTGGCCAATTGGATAAATCATTTGAAAATCTAAACGCAGCCAGTGCTCTCAAACGGGCCTCTGTTCGTTTTGATATTACGGATGTAAAAAACAATGTGGATGCCATTATCAACAGCTTCAGACCGGATGTATTTGAACGCCCTGAAAAAAAATCTGTACACCAAACACCACTCTTTATCGTTGGCATGCCGCGGTCTGGGACAACGTTGGTTGAGCAAATCATTGCCAGCCATAGCCGTGTTATTGGCGGTGGCGAACTGTCTTTTTTGCATGATGTGATTACAGGTCAAGGTTCATCTGACGTTAGTATATCAAGTTTAAGCCTTAATAATGAAGGGTACCCGGTGGGTGCCGTATCTTTGTCTGATGAGGATTTGGTAAAAATTGGTCAAACTTATTTAGATCTAGCTATGAAGCGGTTAAAGGCAACAGATACCTTTACCGACAAAATGCCTCGTAATTTCTTTTTTATAGGCTTGATTAAACTAGCCCTTCCCCAAGCTAAGATCATTCATTGCAAGCGTTCACCCCTCGATACCTGCTTGTCATGTTATTCAATTCACTTTCCGTATGGACAAGAATTCTCGAATGATTTAACCGATCTAGGGCAATATTACCAAGAGTATGATCGGTTGATGGGGCATTGGAGGAAGGTTTTGGGTGATGACATTCTAGATGTGTCTTACGAACATTTAGTTGAAGATCCTAAATTAGGTACAGAAAAGCTATTGGCTTTTTGTGATTTAGCGTGGGAAGACGGATGCTTAGAATTTCATAATGCGGCACGCCATGTAACAACAGCAAGCGCTGCACAGGTGCGCCAACCTATTTATAAAACCGCAGTGAAGCGGTGGCAACGTTATGCGAATTATTTGCAACCTCTTATCGATGCTCTTGGCCCATTGGCCGACGGAAAAGTAAATGAGTAGAAACGAGCGGCGCTTAGCAAAAAAAAATAAGTGGGCAGGGGGAAGTCGCAAGGCAATGCCGGCAACGACAGCGCATCACCTTTTTAATGAAGCGTTGAAGGCGTTCCAACAGGGCTCCTTTTTTGATGCTGCTCTTAAAGCCGATCAGTTGATTGCATCTGTCCCTGAATCCGCACATCTTTTTCAACTGCGGGGTATGATTGAACTTAATCAGCAGAACTTTAGCAACGCCGTTAATTATTTTCGAAAAGGGTTAAGTGCAGAGCCAAATTCAACAGATCTTTGTGATGTGTTAGGCACCGCATTGTCTGAAATGGGGTTGCTGGATGAAGCGATTACGTCTTATCGACGTGCCTTATTAAATGACGCTAGAAACCCAGGTACCTTATATAATTTAGGCTCTGCGTTACAAAAGAATGAAGACTGGAGAAAATCTGAAAAAGCATATCGTGATAGTTTAATCTATCGCCCGGATGATCTGACGACGCAGTTGAATTTAGCAGAAGTTCTCATCGCTCAAGAAAAATGTGAAGATGCGGAAACTATTTATAGAAAGCTGATTGATGCGAATGATCAGTTTATAGTTGGGTATAGAATGCTTGGCGAATGCTTGATGAATGCGCGAAAGTGGGAAGAGGCATTGTCGCTTGCTGATGATGCCATTTCTGCTGGACTTCAAGATGCTGAAATTTTTACGCTAAAAGGCTACGCACTTGGGGCAATGATGCGCCTTGATGAGGCGGAGCTGATGACCAGAAAAGCATTAGAGTTAGAAGCCGATAATTCCCAAGCGCAAATAGCGTTCAGTATCTTATGTTTTTACCAAGAAAATTGGCTAAATGCTTGGAAATATTATGAGGCTCGATGGAGATTGCCAAACCTGCACCGACGTCCGTTTACACAAGCGGAATGGCGCGGAGAGCCTTTGAAGGGTAAAAAAATACTGATTTGGGGAGAACAAGGTGTTGGCGATGAGGTATTATACGCAACGATGCTTTCCGATGTGTTGGCATTAGGTGCTGATGTAACGTTTGAGATGGATGCGCGTTTGGTTCCATTATTTGAACGTTCAATGATGGATATGAAATGCCTCGCCCGATCTACGCAACCGGACGCTGAGTTTCGAAATATAGTTTTTGATTATCAAATCCCGATTGCCAGTTTGGGGCAGCATTTGCGGAAAAATGAGGCGTCTTTTGGGGATGGGTCTTCATTTTTACGGAGTGATAAAAAGAAAACTCAGGAATTTCGGCAAAAGTATAAGTCTGAAAATGACTTAATTGTTGGTATCGCGTGGTATAGCTCTGATGGACGAGGGCTTTCTAAGTCAATGTCATTGATGGACCTGAAGCCGTTGTTTGAAGTGCCTGGAGTGCAATTTGTTGATTTACAATATGGTGATAAAGCGCATGAACGCCGAGCCTTTGAAGAGGCTACAGGATTTAGTCTGATCCATGATGATGACGTGGATCAAATGCAAAGTTTGGATGATTTTGCGGCTCAAATAGCTGCCCTTGATCTAGTCATTTCAGTTTCAAACACAACCGTTCACATGGCAGGTGCATTAGGTGTACCGACTTGGGTATTGCTGGGTTCCACCCCTATGCAGCGCTGGTTAATGGATCGCACGGATAGCCCCTGGTATAGCTGTATTGAATTGATCCGCAAACGAACAGAAGAAGATACGCCCTATGTAGTTGAGGCCGTGAAAAACAGGCTTAAAGATTTTAAAATTTAATTAACGCCTTTAAGCGTTATTCACACTTTAAAACCGCTTTACGCTCTTCGAACCATTCTTTGGCATATTCAGTTTCTTTATAGTCATTAAAATAGGGACCACCGATGGTGTAATGAAGGTTTGAAATTTGTTCGGTTGGAACAGGCGCGTCATAAGCAACAAGATGGTTCCAGCGATGGGGAATCTCGCCGATCAATTCTTCACTTTTTAGCCAGTTAAAGCGGTGAAGATCCAATCCTGATGCTGTGTTTACATATTCCGGTGTTAAGGTTGTGCATTTATCACAGTTAAATAGCATTACACTGGACCAGTTTTTCTTTTCGTAAGTGGTTTGTGGCGTAC
>JAPKAX010000273.1 GCA_028825025.1 Rhodospirillales bacterium
CATTGAAGCCGAATGCAGCGGTGTGATTCCCTCTGCATCTCGTGACATCACGTCTATACCGGCGTCTAATTCGTTTTTAATATCATCGATTGTGGCTGTTTTCCACCATTCATCATCACACAGATTTTCACAATCTGCTCCCGCACGGGTAGCTATGGTTAGTAAAAATAATAGTACAAGGGCGCGCATATTATACCTCTTTGATTGATAGGATAAGATGTTCGCTGGGCATATTCACCACCTGAATGACTGAATGCTGCTCTGGCTATTTGACGCCATTCAAAAGTTTTATAATTGTGGTGTCAATACCAACCTAACTTGGATTGTGTTTGACCACTTTTCGAACCAGGCTCTTAATTCGAGCACAGACCCTTCGGACCGTAGCCTGTCAGAGGGCCGCATACAAGCACAATGGCCGCAGCGCGCTACATGGTGGCCGGTCAACTGGACCTAGGACTCAGCGGGGCTTAAAGCGCGTTTCAGAGGCTAATCTCAAGCAAGGGCGGTAAACAAAAGATAAGCTGGCAGCCCAGCGCCACGCGGCGGACATCGGGCTATGAGTGAGTTAAAGCGGCTTGAACAACAGATACTGGACACGGGGTTTATGCCTGATGATTGAAACTTCACAGAAGCGGTTATATCGGTAAGCTTGAGACAAATCCGTAGACGACCGATGCTCAACTCATTTTTCAACAATAGTCATCAGCTCCTGTCCGTTACTAAAACTAGGAATAAATAGCATGTCAAAAGCGCAAGTTATCCACAAAATGGGTCCACCAAGCGCCATGAATTGGCAGGATTGGCACGTCCCAGATCCCGCTCTCGGCGAAGTGCGCTTAAGGCACACCGCAATAGGTGTAAATTTTGCCGATACCTACCACCGTGGTGGAATTTCGCATCCTTGGATCGTCCCGCCTTGCCCAGTTGTTATTGGCTTTGAAGGCGTTGGCATCGTGGAGGGTGTTGGCGATGGTGTGAACAACTTCAAAACGGGTGATCGCGTAGCTTACGGCATTCCGCCACTTGGAAGTTACTCCGAAGTTCGCAACTACCCCACGGACAAACTTCTGCATTTGCCTGAGAACTTGGACGATAAAACTGTCGCAGCTCTCCTGATGAAGGGCATGACGGCCCATTACCTGTTGCATCGAACTTATGCGGTTCAACCAGGAGATACTATACTGGTGCATGCTGCAGCGGGTGGCATGGGCCTGATCTTATGCCAGTGGGCCAAAGCGTTGGGGGCCACGATAGTCGGCACAGTTAGCACACCTGAAAAAGCGGATGTTGCCCGCGCCGCAGGCTGCCATTATCCCGTGGTACGGGGTGAAAAAAGCTTTGTCGATGTTGTGCGGGAAGTGACTGATGGTGAGGGCTGTGCGGTGGTCTATGAGGCAATTGGCAAAGATACCCTACAACATTCCTTAGATAGTCTTCGCCCAATGGGCGTTTGCGCGGCCTATGGTCATGTTTCAGGCCCACCCGATCCGGTTGATATCATTCAGGACCTTGGTCGCCGTGGGTCTTTGTTTATAACACGACCTGCGATTATGCATTACGTAGCGAAGCGCGCAGATCTCGAATGGACTGCGCGGGATTTATTTAAAGCAATAGGTGGTGGCGTACTCAAAGCCAACATAAACTACGAATATGCGCTCAAAGATGCCGTTAAAGCTCATGAAGCCATTGAGTCAGGCAAGACATTGGGCGCGACCGTGCTAATTCCATGATGACAATGGTGCAGAGTTTGGGCTGAAAAAACCTGTCTGACCTCTGCCAATGCAGACTTAATTTGCTGCGAGAGACTGGTGGCTGAATTGGGTTTGCCAGTTTTTGTCACTATACCGAATATCCAGCGACTGATTGATGAGTTGATTAGGCCAGCATGATGAAAGAGGTGGCTCTAAGCGATTTTGGAAATTTTCAATCGTTTGTACGCCTCTCAAATTTACCAAATGTGCAAATGGGAGCTTGATTTTTTAATACTAGGTGGTAACAAAAAGCATATTGTAGTTTTGGAGATACAAATGAAAAAACAACTTACCGGTATACTAACTGCGGCAATTCTAGCAACTTCAGGGTCACTTGCCGTTGCTGATGGTCACAATGGAAATGGCCAAGGCTTTTCGAGCACTGTTTCTTCGACAACCATGGAAGGAAAATCTGGTTCAATTGTCCATATGGTTGCGGAAGATTTTTGGCATTATCAAAATGCACCTCAGGGCTGGCCCACCGCAACCATGGCAACTTGTCATTTCACTATGGTGATGGCTGCAGGACAGCAAGCCCCTTCATCGATTAATGGCATTTGTGAATCAGTCGACCCAGATGGAGATGCCTCGGTTTGGATTGCGGCGATTGATCCCACCACTGGCATTGGAAAAGGAAATTTGACTAGCGGTACCGGTAAATACAAAGGTGCAGAAGCCTTTCCAACTTTTCAAACCACATTTCAAATTGATGCGACGCACAGCATTTACGACTTTAAATGGTAAGCAGCGGCGCTCTCAGATTTAAATTTGATACCCTTTCGCCAATCTAAAAACGCAAAGCGGGCAGCGCCGAATTGTATGCTGCCCGCCCGTCGCGTTTCCGTCCGCGAAAGCCTGATGGAAGCACATTCATCATATCATTTTGCCGTTATGGCGAGAGGTGTTGTGGGGGTTTTAACTGGTAAGAATGTATTTTTTGAACAACCTCCCCATGAAGTATGTTTCTTCTTCAAATATAAACCCAAGTTTAATCAATATTTTTTCAGAGGCTATATTTTCAGGTAACACACCGCCAACAATTGAAAGTAGACCCAACTCGTTTAAGCCATACTCTACTACGGCTTTTGCCGCTTCTGTTCCAATACCACGTCCCCAAGTGTTCCGAGAGTATCTATAACCCAAATCTAATCCGAACGCGTCGTTAAGAAAGCCGCACATACCGACCAAATTATTATTAGATTTCTCTCTGACCGCATATCTTCCATAGCCATTAATTCGATAGCTTTCGATATTTTCAAGGACATAGGCTTTAGCTTCTTTAAAAGTTAACGCTTTATTATCCACAAATTCTCGAACCTTTGGATCACTCTCAATTGCTGCCCATACTTCAATATCACTTTTATCAAAGTGATTAATAATTAACCGCTTTGTTTCTAGCTCCATGAATGCCCGCCTACACAGAATGCTTTGAAAACTGATCAGATCGGATTGTGAAACCGACCCCCGCCTGCGAACCAAACATCAATAACAGTGCTATAAGTGCGGCGCGCATGGAATCTCCAGATATGATAACGGTCGGGGGCAATTGCGGATTTTGATAAGTTAAAGTCTTTAAGGTTTTGTCCAAGAAAATTGACTATATTTTTCCTCCATAGGCGTCTTTGCAAGATGGTTTATGTAATTGCTTATTGTTTTTTGAGACAATCCCAATACGACTTCTAAAATATTCTGGAGCGTATAGCCCGATTTAAGAAAATCAGAGATTGCAGCTTTTGAGGCATTCCCCCTCGTGCGAACAACTTCCAATGTAAAGCTGCGTAAGGCTTCAAGCTTTGCAGTGGGCAACAGCGTTTCATCCCGCAAGGCGTTAGATACTTTGTCATCAATTTTCATATGTTTTGCCATTGCCGTATGTGCAGGAACACAAAAGGTACATTCATGTTCGACATTGATTGTTTGCCAAATCACAGTCCGCTCTTCATCAGTAAAGCTTGTATTCATAAATAAATTATGTAGCTGAGTATAAGCCTTCAGCGTTTCTGGCGACT
>JAPKAX010000274.1 GCA_028825025.1 Rhodospirillales bacterium
CGATAGCGATGCGATAGAAGATCTGGATTTGGACCCTGATGGGGCGTAAGAGACGCGGCGAGCCGGTTCACGGCTGGATTATCATCGATAAACCTTTGGGCATGGGATCTACCGGCGTTGTTGGTAAAGTCCGATACCTATTAAATGCACAAAAAGCAGGGCACGGCGGAACGCTTGACCCGTTGGCCAGTGGTATTCTTCCGATTGCATTGGGTGAAGCGACAAAAACCGTGGCTTATGCAATGGAGGGTAGCAAAACCTACGAATTTACCGCCCGTTGGGGCCAATCTACCGCCACCGATGATATGGAAGGCGAAGTAGTATCAGAATCAGATGTCCGTCCTGCTGAAGCAGATATCCGCGCCATTTTAAATGAATTTGAAGGCGAAATTGACCAAATTCCACCGATTTATTCTGCCATTAAAGTGGACGGAAAACGGGCTTATGATCTGGCCCGGGCCGATATCGCTGTGGAGTTAAAGTCTCGCAAGATACAAATCGATAAATGTGAATTGGTAGGCTGCGATGATGTGGATCATGCATCGTTTCGGGTTCAATGCGGAAAAGGTACTTATATCAGGAGCTTAGCACGGGATATTGCGGTTCGGCTTGGTACATGCGCGCATGTAAGCCGGTTGCGACGGACGCGTGTTGGACCGTTTACAGAAAAACATGCGATTTCACTAGATTCCCTAGAGGCTCTGCGGCATAATAAGAAAGAAGCGGAAGCCTTATTGGCTGTTGAAGCCGTGCTGGACGACATCCCGGCATTGGCATTATCAGCGGATGAGACCCGAAGACTAAAGTACGGTCAGACAATTTCGGTTGGCTCCGTATTAGATCAATTAGCTCTTTCGGACATAAATCAAGATACTGTTTTATGTGCCCAGTT
Organism: Rhodospirillales bacterium; assembly: GCA_028825025.1. Lineage (GTDB taxonomy): Bacteria > Pseudomonadota > Alphaproteobacteria > Rhodospirillales > Casp-alpha2 > JABMNT01. The sequence goes on from JAPKAX010000274.1 coordinate 893, forward strand.
TGAGGGCGAAATGATCGCGTTAGTCAAATGTGTTGAAGGGGAAATAAAAGCCCTTCGTGTTTTAAACCGTTAAGCTAAGGAGTAGACGATGTCGATTACTGATGAGCGTAAAGCTGAGTTAATTAAAGAGTATGCAACCAAAGAAGGCGACACGGGTTCACCAGAAGTTCAGGTGGCTATTATTTCAGAGCGGATTATTAATTTGACCGATCACCTGAAAACACACAAAAAAGATTTCCATTCACGTCGTGGTTTGTTGGTCATGGTTGGCCAGCGCCGTCGTTTGTTGGATTATGTTAAGCGCAAAAAAGTGTCTCGTTATGCAGACCTAATTATGCGTTTGGGCTTACGTCGCTAAAACGCTGACACACAAAGAATGATGTCGTTCAAGCGACATGGGGGCGGATTGAAATTGGTTCAATCCGCCACACCCAACCGTGGTGTTTTTCAAATTTAATATGTATTTGTAACCGGCGGGAGCCGAAACAGGGCATGGGTTCTGGTTCGGATCGAGGCACGGCAATTGTGTTTGTGAACTCGAATGTTGAATAGGATATGAAAAGTATGTTTCAAGAACATAGAGTAGAAATCGACTGGAATGGTCGTAAACTAACATTAGAAACGGGCAAGGTTGCTCGTCAGGCTGACGGCGCTGTTATCGCGACGTTGGGCGAAACCAAAGTATTTTGTGCAGTTGTCGCAGAAAGATCCCCGAAGCCGGGTCTCGACTTTTTCCCGCTGACCGTTCACTACGTTGAAAAAGCATACGCCGCTGGTAAAATTCCAGGTGGCTTCTTCAAGCGAGAAGGCCGTCCAACAGAAAAAGAGACACTTGTTTCTCGTCTGATTGACCGCCCAATTCGTCCTTTGTTTGCTCCTGGCTTCAAAAATGAAACCCAAGTTATCGCGACTGTTTTATCGCATGACATGGAAAACGACCCTGATATCGTTGCAATGATCGCCGCGTCTGCTGCGTTAACAATTTCTGGTGCTCCTTTCCAAGGCCCAATTGGTGCCGCACGGGTTGGTTACATTGAAGGCGAATACGTCTTGAACCCAGCCGTTGACGATATGGAAGACAGCCAATTGAATTTGGTTGTTGCGGGTACTACGGATGGCGTTTTGATGGTTGAATCGGAAGCTCAAGAGCTGTCAGAAGAAATCATGCTAGAAGCTGTGAGCTTTGGTCATGTGCAGTTCCAGCCGGTTATTCAAGCGATCATCAATCTCGCTGAAAAAGCAGCTAAAGAGCCGTTTGATCTTATTCCTGAGCCTGAAGGCAAAGATGAGTTAGCTGCTAAAGTGAAAACAGTTGCTGAAACTGATTTGCGCGCTGCATATGCGGAAACCGTTAAGCAAACACGTGCCGGGATGATCAATGCTGCTAAAAAAGCTGCTAAAGATGCTTTGGTTGCTGACGATAGCGTTGACCAAGACCTATGGGCTGCTATTGGTGGCGATTTGTTGAAGAACTTGGAAAAAGACATTGTTCGTACCGACATAATCAAAACCGGCAAACGGATTGATGGACGTGCTTTAGATACGGTTCGGGCGATCGATTGCCAAGTAGGCGTTCTTCCCCGTGCACACGGTTCAGCTTTATTCACTCGTGGTGAGACGCAGGCTTTGGTTGTTACAACATTGGGTACCGGTCAAGACGAGCAAATCATCGACGGTTTGGGTGGCGATTACCGCGAACACTTCCTTCTTCACTACAACTTCCCTCCTTACTCAGTTGGTGAAGCGGGTCGTTTTGGGTTCACCGGTCGCCGTGAAGTCGGCCACGGAAAACTAGCATGGCGGGCTGTGCATCCTTTGCTTCCAACAAAAGAAGCGTTCCCATACACCATGCGTGTTGTATCTGAAATCACTGAATCAAACGGGTCATCATCCATGGCATCTGTTTGCGGTGCTTCATTGGCAATGATGGACGCTGGCGTTCCGATGACGGCAGCTGTTGCTGGTATCGCCATGGGCTTGATTAAAGAAGGCGACGATTACGCTGTTCTTTCTGACATCCTTGGTGATGAAGATCACTTGGGCGATATGGACTTTAAAGTTGCAGGTACAGTAAACGGTATCACGTCTTTGCAGATGGACATCAAAATCACGTCGATCACAACTGAGATCATGAAGATTGCAGTCGAGCAGGCCAAAGGTGGCCGGATTACGATTTTGAAAGAAATGGCAAAGGCTTTAACCTCAGGTCGTGATGGTGTTAGCACCAACGCGCCACGGATCACTCTGATCCAGGTGAAGAAAGAAAAAATTCGCGACATCATCGGACCAGGTGGTAAAATGATACGTGAAATATGTGAAGTCACAGGCGCAAAAATCGACATCGACGACGACGGTACTGTTAAAGTAGCAGCCGTAGACGAAGAAGCTGGCACCGCCGCTATCAACTGGATCAAGTCGATTACGGACGATCCTGAAGTTGGTTTGATCTACACAGGTAAAGTTGTTAAAACTGTTGATTTTGGCGCATTTGTCAACTTCATGGGCGCAAAAGATGGCTTGGTTCACATTTCTGAACTAGCCGCACAGCGCGTTGAAAAAACAACGGACGTCGTCAACGAAGGCGACGAAGTTAAAGTTAAGCTGATTGGTATTGATGACCGGGGTAAAATTAAATTATCCCTTAAAGTTGTTGATCAAGAAACTGGCTTAGAAATAAAAAAGGACGCATAAGCGCCCATTGATTTTTGTCGAAGACACAGAAAAGGCGGTTGCGAAAGCAGCCGTCTTATTTTTGTAAATAGCAGGAATCAAATAATTATATAGACCTACCTTCACATACCGAGTGCGTAAATTTTGGGCGGGGCTGTGAGCTTGGCGAAGACCTCATTGGGTAAGCGCTG
>JAPKAX010000275.1 GCA_028825025.1 Rhodospirillales bacterium
CAGGCGCTGCAATTGCGTTCGCTCACGGCCTAAATGTCCACTTTGGCTTGATCGAGCCCCGCGCAGACATCGACGTTTTTATGATTGCACCAAAGGGCCCAGGCCATACGGTTCGTGGTGAATACGTTCGCGGTGCAGGCGTTCCTTGCTTGATTGCTGTTGATCAAGATTCTAGCGGAAACGTAAAAGAAGTTGGTATTTCATATGCTGCTGCCATTGGTGGCGGGCGTGCCGGTATTGTTGAAACAACATTCAAAGAAGAGTGCGAAACCGATTTGTTTGGCGAGCAAGCTGTTCTTTGTGGTGGTTTGACTCACTTGATCATGGCGGGTTACGAAACTTTAGTTGAAGCTGGATATGCTCCAGAAATGGCATACTTCGAATGCTGTCATGAAGTGAAATTGATTGTTGATCTGATCTATGAAGGTGGTATAGCCAACATGCGTTACTCCGTCTCGAACACGGCTGAATACGGTGATTATCAGACCGGTCCACGGATCATTACTGATGACACCAAAGCAGCTATGAAAGAAGTTCTAGCTGACATTCAATCTGGCCGTTTCACCCGCGATTGGATGCTTGAAAACCAGTCAGGCCTTGCTAACTTTAAAGCAAACCGTCGTAACAGCTCCGAGCATGGCGTTGAGCAAATTGGTGCCAAACTACGTGCCATGATGCCTTGGATTTCTGAAAATGCTTTGGTTAACAAAGAAAAGAACTAAATTAGTTCTTTTCTGACCTGCCCTTTATAGGGAATACGGCCCGCCGTTTATTAATTTAAATGGCGGGCTTTCTGTTCACTTACACATTTTATAATGAATCATTTGTTTGTCGTGATATAAGTCAATGTTTAGTCAGGAAATTGAGTTATATTGTTGTTTAAGTGTAATGATTTGAAAGATATGCAGTTGCAAATAATGAAAATGTTGACGATATGTGAAACAGCATTAGGCAGAAAGTTGACACCAAAGTTGATGATAACGAAGGTGCGTTGAACCGCGGCGGCCTTTTAAAGGATATATCAACACGTGGCGCTGCTGCTGAGTATGTGCCCGGCACAGCTCTTGTCAATGGACCTTTGATAATAGGTGAAGTTGTTCACTTAGGTATCAAAGCTACCGCCTTCCCATCCCCTATCGTTGTGACGTTTAATAACGGGTTTGCAGTGCAATTTGATTAGTCTTTGCACGTCGCTAATGAGCGTTAACCAGAAAATAGTGTTTTTATTTGTTTCTCATAATGATTTATGAAAATGGTTCATAGATGAATATTCAATTTTCAATAAAAAAATTACAAAGATTTTTACTTGGATGCATCGCAGTCATTTTCGTTATGGCGATCACCTTTGAAATTTTGTGCGCAATTGCCATTGAAAGCCATTTGATTTCTGGTGAAACGCCGAACTATCAAACACCAGGGCTCAAACCATTTTGGGTTGATGAAAATCCACATTTTGGTATGTGGCATCCTGCAAACGAAGAATACACCCACACAAAGTCCTGTTTTAGTGCCCTTTATACCTCTAATTCCTTTGTTGCGCGGGACAAAGAACGCTCGAAGGAAAGTAAGGAGCGCCAGGTTCTTGTCATTGGAGCTCCGTTTGTTGAGGGCTATGGCTTAAATAGCCCAGAGCGAAAATCAGATTTTCTAGAGCAAAAAATGGGAATTGAGCATCTGAACTTTGCGACATCCGGGCATTTTGTGCCTACTCAATACTTGCTTTTATATCAACATCTATCAAAGCAGTTTCGTCATGATTCTGTTATCATTGGGCTTCTTTCTGATAATGATCTTCGGATGATGACCCTGAACATGGAAAAATCAACTTTACGGACCAATACCGACCTTATTTTGAAAAGTGAGGCAACGGGTATCAACTAGTTTACCAGAACCCAGATAAACAGGGAGCGACGAGAAAAGAGTTTCGTCGTGAAAAGCGCTTATTTGTAGGACGTGCACTGCAAAGTTTCACATATTCTGTAAATGCCATAAATCACTTTTCTGCCCTTTTCCGTCATCAAATGATACGCGCTGCTGCCGTTTTCGATGCAAGAAAGATTTATTCTGGGTTTACCGACTATACACCGGACCAAATGAAACGGATGGCATATGTTGTTTGTCAAATCATTGCTTCTATTGGTGATAGACCCCTCATTTGGATGGTGATCCGACAAATCAATAGCCTCGCTTCATCACCCAAGAAAACAGCGCCGTTTGTTAAAAATTGAAGGAGATGACTAAATCCTTTAAAAAAAGTTAGTGTACTTGACCTTCATCAAAAGTTTCAGCGTTCCGGTGATTGGGAAAATATAACCGGGCCTGCGATAATCACTGGTCGGTAGCGGGTGCTGCGAAGGCTGCTGGGTATATGCTTAACCATCCTGCTTATCAAAAATTCATAAATTAGGCCTCGTATTTCGGGTATTCGATTAGTTGTGGTTAATAAACCTGTTGGTTGTTAAGTTTTTATCAATATCCATGGCGTAAAGGTAATTGACAGGGGTTTGGAATCATTGTCTTTTTTGCCGGTACCAAGCCCCCAAACGTTTGCGTGTTTGGTTAACAGCCATCGGCAATCATAAGGATTAAGTGATAAGCATGAGTAACAGTGCAAATAACATCATAATTTTTGACACCACGTTACGCGACGGTGAGCAATCACCTGGCGCGTCAATGAACCTGGATGAAAAAATTAGGATCGCAACTGTGTTGGAAGGCATGGGTATTGATGTGATTGAAGCGGGCTTCCCGATTGCTTCTGATGGCGACTTTGAAGCAGTTCATGAAGTTTCTAAAGTTATCAAAAATTCTGTTGTTTGTGGTCTTGCACGTGCAACTATCATTGACATTGAACGCGCAGCTGAAGCTTTGAAGCCGGCACAGCAAAGCCGCATCCATACCTTTATTGCAACCAGTCCTTTGCATATGAAATACAAATTGCAAATGGAGCCCGAAGCCGTTCATCAAGCGGTTATCGACAGTGTTACCCGTGCCCGAAAATATACGGACAATGTGGAATGGTCACCAGAAGACGGCTCACGAACAGAGCATGATTTTTTATGTCGTTGTGTTGAAAGTGCAATTAAAGCCGGTGCAAAGACGATCAATATTCCAGACACCGTCGGTTATGCAATTCCTGAAGAATTCGCAGCCTTAATTAAAATGCTGTTTAATCGCGTCCCCAATATCGATAAGGCGATTGTGTCTGTTCATTGCCATAATGATTTAGGTTTGGCTGTTGCTAATTCATTATCCGCGCTTAAAGTCGGTGCACGCCAAGTCGAATGCACAATTAATGGCTTTGGGGAGCGCGCTTTTAATGCTGCCTTAGAAGAAATAGTTATGGCTCTTCATACACGTCACAATGTATTGAACTTTGATACGCGTATTAAAACAGAAGAGATCACAAAGGCATCGCGGTTGGTTTCGGGGATAACCGGGTTTGCGGTTCAGCCGAACAAAGCAATTGTTGGGGAAAATGCTTTTGCCCATGAATCAGTCATCCATCAGGATGGCGTTTTAAAGCACGCTAAGACGTATGAGATCATGACACCTGAATCCGTTGGATTGAAGAAGTCGAATTTAGTTCTGGGCAAACATTCAGGTCGCCATGCATTCAAAGATAGACTGATAAATTTAGGCTATGATTTGGGTGATAACGCCATCCAAGATGCATTTAAACGGTTTAAAGATTTAGCTGACCTGAAAAAAGAGATCTTCGATGAAGATATTACGGCTT
>JAPKAX010000038.1 GCA_028825025.1 Rhodospirillales bacterium
GAAGTTCGTGTCGGCGCATTAATGCATGATGTTGGCCCATTCTCGGCCAATAAAGAGAGCGGGATTGATAGCAATGTAGAGTTTTTGTTCACATCTCCTGATTTACTTGATGTGATCTGGTCGCCACGCCCGATGTTGGGGATAAGCTAAAATTCAAAAGGCGATACAAGCCAAGCCTATATGGGGCTTGAGTGGGAGAAAAAGTTCTGGGGCGAATGGTTTGCTAGCTTTAGCTTCGGCGGAATGGTCCATGATGGGCATTTGGTTGGCGAGCTTGATGGAAGAACCGGCGAAAAATCTTTAGGCTGCCGGATGCTGTTCCGTGAAGCTATTGATTTCGTTTATTGCTTTGGCGGTAAACATGCGGTGATGCTGCATCTAGACCACAGCTCAAACGCCAACTTGTGTAAGAAAAATACCCGTGATGGCTCTGCCCAAGGGCGCCAGACGGTAACTATCAACGAAGGTTTAGAAGCCATAGGTATTCGCTACAAGTATTCGTTCTAAAATTTAGCTTAAGCGCCTTCGCAAGCGTTCCGCATCAGCAGCGCCCAAACGCACCGTAACGGCAATATCCGCCTCATCATCATTGCGCGCAACGACGTCACCGTGCTCATACAACCAAGCTAACGTCGCGCCATCTTGATGGTTTAGGTTAAGCTTAATCTCCTCATAAGACGTGGTCACAAGCTGATCAAAAATATGGCTTAATTCATCACACCCCGCACCAGTAATTGCCGATGCCAGAAACTCGTTCCCAGTCCCATTGCTTTGACGGTTGGCGTAAAATTCTAATTGATCCGGGCTCAACAGGTCTGATTTGTTCAAAACTTCGATGAACGCTTTGTTATTTGAGGTTGTATCCACCTCTAATTTCTCCAATACGCTCAAGACATCTTTTTTCTGAGCAACAGAATCGGCATGGGATACATCGCGCACATGAACAATCAAATCCGCAGACATCACTTCTTCTAAGGTTGCATGGAAAGCGTTGACTAATTCGTGGGGCAAGGCTGAGACAAAGCCAACTGTATCCGATAAAATAATCGGTTTTCCAGACGGTAAATTCAGCTTGCGCATGGTTGGGTCTAGAGTTGCAAATAACTGGTCTTTCGCAACCACATCCGCATCCGTTAAGCGGTTAAACAGCGTTGATTTTCCGGCGTTTGTGTAACCAACGAGGGCGATGATCGGGTATGGCACGCGCTTTCTGGCGTTGCGGTGCAACTCGCGGGTACGTTTCACGTCTGTTAAATCGCGTTTTAACCGCGTGATGCGTTGATCAATAAGCCGTCGGTCGGTTTCGATTTGGGTTTCACCGGGGCCACCCATAAAGCCTGCGCCGCCGCGTTGGCGTTCCAAGTGGGTCCAACTTCTGACCAAGCGACTACGCTGGAAACTCAGCGCGGCCAATTCGACCTGTAAGCGGCCTTCTTTGGTTTGGGCGCGGGCTCCAAAAATCTCTAGGATTAATCCGGTTCGATCAATCACTTTGCAATGCCATGCGCGCTCTAAGTTGCGTTGTTGGATGGGGCTTAATGCGGTGTTTATAATGACCACATTGCAGCGATCGCAATCATCGGTTTCGCCTGCAACAATTTGACCAATGCGCTCAACAGCGCCGCCGCCTAATAGAGTTGCTGGTTTTGGCTTGTTAACCCGAAGGACTTCCGAATAAGCAACTTCTAAGTCAATAGCCAAACTAAGCCCAACCCCTTCTTGGAGGCCCGCTTCAGGAGAGCGATCTGCTCTCACGTTTTTATTCAAGTCAGGATGGATAACAATGCAAACATCGCCACCTTCTGGGCGCTCGTTTCTATTGCCTCGTGTGGCGGGATTTTGGCTCAATCGACCACCAATCGCGGGTCTAGCCCCCTATTCTTCGTCATCAAATTCCTTTTCAGGTTCGAACAATTGCACGGGCGTTGATGGCATGATGGTGGAAATGGCATGTTTATAGACCAATTGCGTGTGTCCATCCCTGCGCAGCAAAACTGAGAAATTATCAAACCATGTTACAATACCTTGAAGTTTCACACCATTTACCAAAAATACGGTAACCGGCGCTTTCTGTTTTCTGATGTAGTTTAGAAAAACATCTTGGACGTTTTGGGATTTATCTGACGGCATGTTTGCTACCCCCTTATTATTTGTTTTAGATCACTTTGGTTCTGACAATTTAAGCCTGAATCAGTCAATATTTACGGTTAAGCGTCTACGATAGTCTAAGCCTGCAACTCGGATACAAAAAATAATATCCAGTCTTTTAAAATACTACAGATTCCTTAGGTGCTTGCAAAGGGCTTCGGCGGAATCAAAACGCAATTTTGGAGAAAACTGATCAAATTCACCTTTTTCTTCTATTCCTCTACGCATAAGAACCGGAATACAGTCCGCATTGATAGCGCATTGCATATCAATATCTGTATCGCCAACAAACCAAACCGATTGACCGGCTGCGAATCCACTGCCCTTTAGGGCCATATGGACCGGATCTATGGCTGGTTTATCGTGGGGGGCATCATTGGCCCCGATAATTGGGCCAAAATACCCCGTCCAACCTAAAATATCGGCTTCTTTACGTAGATATTTACCGGTTTTATTGCTGACTACAGCTTGAAAAATTCCAAGATCTGTATTGTGCGCGAGCATTTTCGAGACGCCATCAATGGGCTCGATCGAGGTCGCGTGAATCTCACCATATCGCCCATAAAATATATCGGCGGCATTTTGCCACTCGTCACCAAACAAATCAGGAAAGCTTTCACGCAAAGATTTCCGCACCCGCCCCCGCACTTCATCCATGCTCCATGGCATCATGCCAAAATGAACAAGAGTTGTGTTTAAGGCGTCGCGAATGGGTGGCCAACTATCGACTAAGGTGTTGTCCCAATCGTAAATAATGGCTTTTGGTTTGGTTTTTAAAGGCATGTGTCCGCAATCAATTCCAGCGGTCGGTTACAATCGGGCCGCCTTTTTCTTCGATATAAGTAACATATAAATCAAGCAGCTTGCTGGTTATTTCACCAACATGACCATTTCCAACAGTCTTATCGTCAATCTGGGTCACCGCTTTAACGTGGGATGTCGAGCTGGTAACGAACGCTTCTTTAGCTTCAAGCGCTTCTTCGATGGTAAAGGGGCGCTCTGCGATGGTTAGCCCTGCTTCGCGGGCAGCTTCTAGAACGGCAAGGCGGGTAATTCCGTTTAAAATGGTTGGGCCAACTTGCCGTGTTACCAATTCACCGTCTTTAGTAACGATCCATGCGTTTGATGATGTGCCTTCGGTTATCGTGCCGTCTTCATCGTATTGCCACGCTTCAAAGGCCCCTGCTTCACGGGCTTGTTGTTTGCCTAAGCAATTAGGTAGAAGGGCAATCGATTTGATGTCTCTCCGTTTCCAACGAATATCAGGGATTGTGATGACCTTAACGCCTTTGTTAAGCACTGCTTTATCGAGGGGGGCCATTTTGCGCGCTGTAATGACCATGGCGCTTATTGGGTTTGCTGGGAACGGATGGTCGCGCCGGGCGACGCCGCGGGTCACTTGAATATATACCAAGCCGAATTTTACATGGTTCCTGCGCACGACCTCTTTAACAACCACCATAAACGGACGTTGAGCCATGGGCCAATCGATCTGGAGCGCCCCTAATGAGTGGGCCAAGCGATCCAAATGCCCCTGCTCGCCGATTAATTTACCATCATGCACAGCAAACACTTCATATACGCCATCGGCGAATTGATAGCCCCGGTCCTCGATATGGACAGACGCATGCGAATGAGGGACGTATTGGCCGTTTACATAGGTAATTCGGGACATTGGTTTTCTTTCTTTAAGGCTCGGTTTAAAAATACTCTAACTGTACGGAGAACATTTGCTCGACCTTGCGGATCGAATCTGCGGCGGCAAATAGTACGATACGGTCTTTGGTTTGGACGACGGTGCTGCCGGTTGGGCACATCATCACACCATCCCTGACAATCGCACCTAAAATAACACCCGATGGTAAATTAACTTCGCGCAACGGTTTACCAACCAATTCAGATGTTTCAAGCGCTTCGGCTTCTATCAATTCGCCAAATCCTTCACGTAGCGTATGAACAGAATGAATTCGGCCCCGGCGGACGTGTTGAAGGATGGTTGATACGGTAATATTGCGTGGGCTGACCACCACATCAATACCCAACGAATTAATCAACGGCTCGTATGTGCTTTTGTTAATCAGAGTGATTGCGCGTTTGGATCCGTGGCGCTTTGCTAATAACGAAGCCAAAATATTGGTTTCGTCGTCGTTGGTTAGGGCAACAACCGTTTCCGTTGCCTCGACATTGGCTTCTTGTAGTAAATCCGGATCAAGGACATCGCCTTGTAAAACCATGGTTTGATCTAATAACCCGGCAATAAGTTCAGCGCGTTCTCTGTTCGATTCGATGATTTTTGTTTTGACCCATTCGTGCCCGCGCTCAATCTCTTGTGCGAGGAAAAACCCAACATTGCCGCCACCAAAAATCAAGATACGGCGGGCTTCTGTTTCTTCGTGGCCAAAGGCTGCCATCGCACGGGAAACTTGGTCACTATCGACAACAAAATAAACCTCATCGCCGGGCAACATTTGGTCGTCGGATGTTGGGATAATGGCTTTGTTTTCGCGCATCATACCAATGACAACGATGTTCAAGTCTGGAAATAACTGGGTTAATTGGCGCAGAGGGGTGTTGACCAATGGGCAATCATCGGCGCACCGCACACCAAGTAATTTCACTTTATCGTCGACCAGTGGAATCATTTCGAACGCACCCGGAACGCGTAAGCGCCTATTTACAGCCTTCGCGACCTCCATTTCGGGTGAAATGATAAAATCAATGGGTAAATGGTCCCTTGAAAACAGATTAACCCATAGGGGCGTTAGGTAACCTTGTTGCCGCACACGGGCAATTTTGGTCGGTACGGCAAACAGCGAATGCGCCACTTGGCACGCGACCATGTTGACTTCATCTGAATAGGTGACGGCGATTAATAAATCGGCATCAGCAAGCCCTGCGCGCTCAAGAACATCAGGCAAAGAAGCATGCCCAACGACCCCTTTTACGTCTAAAGTATCGCCAATCTTTCGAATGAGATCAGGCGAGCGGTCTACAACAGTCACATCGTTGTTTTCCAACGCAAGGTGGCGTGCAATGTTGGAGCCAACCTGACCGGCACCACAAACAACCACTTTCATATCAAGTTCCTTTCTTCTTCCCGTAATCTCTGACGGAACAAGGCATTTTATAGGGTAAAACCCGTAATGTTAAGGGCTTTGAATCCCCAAAGATTTAAGCTTTCTGTGTAGGGCTGAACGCTCCATACCAACAAACTCAGCTGTTTTCGATATATTTCCACCAAACCTTGTGATCTGCGCAACTAAATATTCGCGCTCAAAGACTTCGCGGGCGTCGCGCAGTTGAAGAGACGTAATATCTTGGCGGTCTTCTGATATGGGTCTTGGGACGGGGGCATCAGAACTGATTTCCGGCGGAAGTCCATCAATTCCAATGGATTCAGACGCATTTCCGGGAGCCATAATCAACATCCGTTCAATTACATTCCTAAGCTCACGGACATTGCCCGGCCAGTTATAAACTTGAAGTGCTGAAAGAGTATCGTGCTCGATTCGTCTTGGCGCATGACCACTGGATGCAGCCGCTTGTTGCATAAAGTGCTCGGATAGCACCCCAATATCTTCTTTGCGAGCCGATAAGGGGGGGATTCTGATGGGGACAACGTTTAAACGATAAAATAAATCTTCACGAAAACGCCCAGCAACAATTTCGTCGGGCATTGCTTTAGTTGTTGCGGCGATCACTCGCACATCGACTTGTACTTGGCTGGATCCTCCATTCCGAACAAAGTTTTGATCTTGTAATACACGAACGATTTTCCCTTGTGTTTCCATTGGCATATCAGAAATTTCATCTAAAAATAAAGTGCCATTATGAGCGGACTCGAAGGTGCCGACTTGAACGGATGTTGAGTTGTCTTGAAGTCGGGTTTCTTTGCCAAATAAGGTCTCTTCTACGGTATCAGGCGACATGGTTGCACAATTGACGACAACAAACGGCCCCCCAGCACGCTTTGATTTTTTGTGGATCGAGCGCGCCGCTATTTCTTTGCCAGAACCTGCGGGACCACTAATCAGCACGCGACTATTTGATGGGGCAACACGCTCTAGCGTGCTTTTTATTTCGCGAACAGCCACCGATGCGCCCAACATTTCATCATTACTGCCAGTTTTTGTTCGTAATTCTTGGACCTCTCGGCGCAAATCACCAGCTTCAATGGCACGTTCCACCATCAGCAACATATGATCCGCTTTAAATGGTTTTTGGATAAAATCGTAGGCCCCATCTTTAATAGCTTGTACGGCGGTTTCGACGGTCCCGTGTCCGCTCATCATCAAAATAGGTAAGTCCGGGTGGTCGCGCTTGACCGATTTGAGAATCCCCAATCCATCCAAAACGCTACCTTGAAGCCAAATATCGAGCAAAATCAAATGCGGCCTGCGGGTTTCAATCTCGGCAAATGCTTGATCACTATTTGCCGCTTCGCGGGTTTGATAACCTTCGTCTTCAAGAAGGCCAGAAACTAAGGCCCGAATATCGGTTTCATCTTCAACAAGTAAAATATCATGAGGCATAAACGGAGTTTATTACCTCCTACTCCGCATGGCGAGTTCAATTTCAACTTGCAGCGGATCTTTTTCGATGTGTTCAGCCTGCTGGGCTGTTTCAGTGGTGGCATCGGCATTCAAGTTCAATTGAATGATAGCTCCTCCTTGTGGGTTATCGCTCAATTGCAGGTCGCCTTTGTGATCTTCAACAATCTTTTTAACAATTGCCAAACCCAATCCGGTACCTTTTGATCGTGTTGTTACATAAGGTTCCGTTAGTCGATCTCGGTTTTCAGATGGTAACCCTTTGCCGTTGTCGATGATTGTAATTTCAATACTTTGGTGTTCATTTTGCCCCGCATTGGATGGTGAGGACTGTTGATGTAAGCGAATTGATATTTTACCATCAGAAACATTCCCCCCCTGCTCTTCAATTTTACCAACAACAGATTCGGATGCATTTTTTAATAAATTTGTCAGGGCGCGGTTGATTTGAGGGCTATCGCAATACCCGATCACATCTTGCTCTGGAAAATCCATGGTAAAATCAAGCCCCAGAGTTCTATTCTCTTCTAAAAACACCGCTTGGCGACAGATTTCTGAGATGTTTTCCATTTTCATTGATGCTTTTGGCATCCGGGCAAAATTTGAAAACTCGTCAACCATACGACCGATATCAGCTACTTGGCGTGTGATTGTGCTGATGCACGAGGTGAAAATATGTGGGTCAGTTTTGATCTCTTTTAAATATTTTCGCTCCAAGCGTTCAGCAGATAGTTGGATTGGGGTCAGTGGGTTTTTAATTTCATGGGCAATTCGGCGCGCCACATCTGCCCAAGCGGCTTTACGTTGAGCCGATAAAAGCTCGGTCACATCATCAAAAGTGACAACGTAGCCAATGGTTTCGTCTTTTAACTGTTCAGCTGTAATTCGAACATGCAAAATCAACGAAATTTCATCGCGAAAAAGTTCAATTTCTGATTGACGCATCCGCCCGCCCTGTTGGGTCACTTCGTTTAGTAATTCAGCCATTTCGGGGATAACGTCGCTCAGTTTTTCACCAATACTTTGGTCCAAATTTGTGACAATAAGGGCCGATGCCGATTTGTTGGGTAAGTGAATACGCCCGTTTTCATCCAATCCAATAACACCGGCAGAAACACCACTCAGAACGGTTTCGGTAAAATGACGGCGTTCGTCTAATTCACGGTTGGCTTCAATGAGGCCGTCCCGTTGTGTTTCAAGCTGGCTAGTCATTTTGTTGAAGGCTTGGCCCAGTGCTCGGATTTCATCGTCTTCTTTAGCAACGCTAACGCGGACCGCCAAGTCGCCCTGACTAACGTCTCCTGCTGCGTCTATTAAACTCACAATGGGGGCTGCCAGTTGTCGGGCAATGGTTAGGCCAATCCAGGCGGCTGCTAGCAGTAATAAGAATGCAACCACACCGAAAATAACGACGAAGGTGATTTGGAATCCGCCCCGCTTTTTTTCCATTTCATGGTATTCGCGTACGGCTTTGTTGATCGATTCTATGTGGCCAATAACGCGGGGGTCAACGAACCGTTCAACGACTAAGTAGGTATCAATGTACCGGTTGAGTTTGATCAAAGCCCGAACCCGGTCGGCTGTGGCTGAATCCAATACAGCAATTTTTCCATCGCTTGCACTGGTGAATGCAGCGGGGGGGATAGCTTCTAAGCTTTCAGAAAAGTTATAACGTGAACGGCCAATAACTATACTTGCTCCATCAATTGCTGTGGCTTCAGATAATGACCGACTAATCGATTCTGAAGTGAGTAGTTCATTTAAAGCAAAAGGATTACCAATTAACCGAGGTGCGTTGTAATTGAGGGTGCTTGCTATTGATAAAGCGTCAGAAATGATGTTTTTGCGGTGTTCATTTAAGTAGGATTTGGCAACGACAACAGATTGTTTCAGGGCTGTATTTACGCGTTCTGAAAACCAGACTTCTAGGCCATGGTTTAAAAATAGGGCTGAAAATATAGCAACTAAAATGGCTGGAGTAACGGCTACGAAACTAAAAACGGTTACCAGACGGCCTTGTAAGCCAGAGCCCGTTGCGCGGCGTCTGCGTTCTTGCCAAAGTAAATAAAGTCGGCGACCAACTACAATACACAGCACGAGCATCAAAATGCCGTCCATATAAAGCAAGCTAACGACGGTTACGACGTTGTAGGAATCTGTTTCGGATGCGGTTAGCGTCGCTACTGTTGCTATTCCGAATATAACGGCCGCCGCGGCCAAGCCGTATGAAAAAATATGGCTATTACTGAGCCGCGTGAGCAGATTTGGAATAGTTTCTACCAGTTTTGTAAGGTTACTCATTTCCCACCCCTGATCACAGGTATCTCCAACTCTTTAATTTTTTTGCGTAATGTATTTCGATTAACTCCTAAAACTTCCGCCGCTTTGATTTGGTTGCCACGGGTCGCTTGTAGGGTCAGGGTAATTAAAGGGCGCTCGACTTCGCGAATGACGCGGTCATAGAGGCCAGCAGCAGGTAGTTCACCATCGTGAGCGCCAAAATACGTGGTTAAGCGCTCTTCGACGGATTTGGCTAAGCCCTTACTATCTGGATCTGCTGGCGCCGCATTGCGTTCGCCAAGTTCATACTCAATATCAGCCAGTTCGATGACTTCTTGGGTGTATAAGGCAGCTAAGCGTTGGATAAGATTCTCAAGCTCGCGTACGTTTCCGTGCCACACATGAGACTTTAAGCGTTCCATTGCTGCGTTATCGATAATTCTCCACGGTAACCCCTGCTCGACCGCACGGGTCAGGAAGCACGCGACCAATTCTGGGATGTCTTCGGTTCGTTCGCGCAACGGCGGCAAACGCAAAGGAACAACGTTTAAGCGGAAATACAAATCTTCGCGAAAAGTTCCGCGTTGGATCAATTGTTTTAAATCGCGGTGGGTTGCGGTAATAATCCGAACGTCAGATTTAATCGATGTTCGCCCGCCAACTGTCGTAAACTCGCCTTCTTGAAGGACGCGCAATAACCGGGTTTGTGCCTCTAAGGGCATATCGCCTATTTCGTCTAAAAACAGCGTTCCCCCTGCCGCCAGCTCAAACCGCCCGGCGGCACGTTGGTTTGCGCCTGTAAAAGCGCCCTTTTCATGACCAAAAAGCTCGCTTTCGATTAATTCTTTCGGTATTGCAGCCATGTTAAGGGCAACAAATGGGCCGGATTTGCGCTTACCATAGTCATGTAAAGCTTGGGCAACCAATTCTTTACCAGTCCCAGATTCGCCCGTAATTGTAACTGTTAAATCAGTTCCCATCAGGCGCGCTAACGTTCGGTAAATCTCCTGCATTGCTGGGGATCTGCCAATCAGCGGTAAGGCCTCTTCAGCGTTTTCTATGGTCTGGCGTGCATAGCCCGCTGGAATTTCAAGTCCTCGGCGAACAACGTTAACTAACTCATTGATATCAAAAGGCTTTGGAAGATACTCAAAGGCGCCGCGCTCGTTGGCTTTAACAGCGGTTAGAAGGGTGTTTTGGGCGCTCATAACCACAACACGTAATTTGGGTCTGATTTTGTGAATACGGGGCACCAAATCCAACCCGTTTTCGTCTGGCATAATCACGTCAGTGATCACCAAATCTCCATCTCCATCATTGACCCACTGCCATAAGGTTGCTGCATTACCCGTGGCGCGAACTTCGTACCCCGCGCGGTTTAAGGCTTGAGTTACAACGGTACGAATACCCGCATCATCATCAGCAACAAGAATTGTTGGCGTGGTCATTGCTTTATTTGCCCTCCGCAAACATGGGTAACATGACCCGAAACGTGGTTTTGTTGGATTTCGACTCGCACTCAATAACACCGCAATGATCGCCTATGATTTTGGCGACTAATGCAAGGCCTAGGCCGCTTCCTTGGGGCTTTGATGTAACGAACGGGTCAAACAACCATGGCTTGATATCGTCTGGAATGCCGGGGCCATTATCAATGACGCTGATTTGTAAGGGTAAATGGACACGTTTGTTGATGTTAGGAACAGCAAAGCGCACGCCTTGCTGATACGTGGTTTGTAATGTAATTTGCCCGTTTGTTTTTGGTGCAGCCTCAACTGCATTTTTAACTAAGTTCAAAAACACCTGCACCAATTGGTCGCGATTGCCATATACTGGAGGTAAAGATGGGTCGAACGCATTGATGAAGGATAAGCCGCTACCAAATCCATTTTTAGCTAATTTATGAACTCTATCAAGGACTTGATGGATGTTTACCGCTTCACGTTTAGGTGGGCCCGTATCGGAAAACACCCCCATGCGATCAACCAAGTCACAGATCCGGTCAGCTTCCTCGCGGATTAACTGAGTTAGGGGTTGGTCATCTTCTGTGGCATTTTGCTCCAATAATTGCGCCGCACCACGGATGCCTGACAGGGGGTTTTTAACTTCGTGCGCTAACATGGATGCCATTGCCGTTACGGAGCGCGCAGCCCCCCGGTGGGTTAATTGGCGGTCAATTTTGTCGGCAATGGAGCGCTGTTGCAAAGTCAGGGCAACAGAACCCGGTTGTTCAATGATTGGTGTCGCTTGAATGTTTATGAAATTTGTTCCAATACGTGGTGTTTCCAGCGTTATACCGTATTCAGAAACAGTACTGCGTTGGGTGCGCACTTGCTCTATTAATCCAAAAACGGGGCTATCTTCAGGTAAAAACAAGCGTAGCTTTTTATTTACCATGTATTCGGCGCTAGATTTGAAAAATTGCTCGGCGGCTGTGTTGGCATAGACAATAACGTTGTCGTCATTGATCGCAATTAAGGCAGCTGTGATGGTGTTCAGCAAAATATCGCTATCGATGAGAGCGAACGGATCTGGGCGATCTGATATGTGCTGAACTTTTGCAGCCATCACTAGTTTAGCCATTAAGCGGCAATTTGTTCAATAAGTGGGTCATAAAAGCGATGAATTTCTTGTTTAACCTGCTCGACATCATCAAGGCTCATGATTAAGGCACGATATTCGGCGGATTCAGGTAAGCCTTTGGAATACCAACCCAAATGTTTACGAGCAATTCTACGCCCTGCTTGTTCGCCATAGTGCTCTAATAAATGTTCGTAGTGTTCCATAACGGTCGCCAATTGATCTGCTATTGATGGATCTGGCAATTTCTCACCGGTTTGTAAATAATGCCAAACTTGGTTCGGAAACCACGGGCGGCCATAAGTGCCACGACCAATTAAGGCCCCATCCGCGCCAGAATCTGCCATCATTTGCGCTGCGTCTTCAACGGTATTGATGTCGCCATTACCGAACACCGGCAAGCTGACGGCATCTTTGACTTGGCGGATAAATTTCCAATCTGCGTGGCCTTTGTAGAATTGGCAACGGGTGCGACCATGCACTGCTAACAATTGAATGCCACTGTTTTCCGCAATTTTGGCCATTGCAGGCGCATTTCGGGTGTCATCATCCCAACCAGTGCGCATTTTGAGCGTTACCGGGATCGATACGGCTTTAACAACCGCAGCCATAATGGCCCCAGCGTGTTTTTCGTCGCGCATAAGGGCTGATCCAGCATCGCCTTTGGTAACTTTTTTAACGGGGCAACCCATGTTGATATCAATCATCGACGCACCACGATCTTCGTTTAAGCGCGCTGCTTCTGCCATGATTTTGGGGTCGCAGCCTGCTAATTGCACAGACATTGGGTGCTCTTCGGCGCAATGTGTGGCCATTTTCATGGTTTTTTTTGCAGCGTAAATCATGGCTTTGCTGGCAATCATCTCAGATACCACCAAACCAACCCCCCAGCGTTTAACCAAACTGCGGAATGGCAGGTCTGTGACGCCAGACATAGGAGCCAAAACAATTGGGTTATCCAGTTTTACGGGACCAATTTCTATAGACATATGAACCTTCTTCGAAGTGTTGCCTATTTATTAGGCAACTCGCGCGTAAAAGACAAGAATTAAGATTATTCTTGTGCCCGATTTATGATGATTTATCCAGCTAATAAGACATCTGTGACAAATTTGACGCCAAGATAGCCCAGTGTCAGGAGTAAATAACCCAACAAAACCAAGCGTGCAGCCTTGCGTCCTCTAAGACCAAACTTAAAATGAGCAAATAACAGGCAGCCAATGACAACGAAGGCGGTTAAGGTCAAAATTGTTTTGTGATTGAATGAAAACAAAGAACCTGTGTCAGATATTCCAAGCGCTATTCCACTTAAAAGGCCAATCGCCAGAACCGCTTCTCCCATGCCTAGTAATAGCATAACCATACCATCGCAACCGACCAGAGATGGTAAGGTGTGCACGAGGGGTGTTTGTTTTTTAGCTTTTAAGGCGCGTTCTTGAAAAAT
Organism: Rhodospirillales bacterium; assembly: GCA_028825025.1. Classification (GTDB taxonomy): domain Bacteria; phylum Pseudomonadota; class Alphaproteobacteria; order Rhodospirillales; family Casp-alpha2; genus JABMNT01. The sequence goes on from JAPKAX010000038.1 coordinate 13,003, forward strand.
AGCCGCTAATGCCGCAACGGATCCAATGGTGATCAAGCCATAGGTAGTTATTGATGCTACTATATGAAGAGTAACCCAACCGCTTAAAGTGTTTGTGGGAACCGGGGCTATACCTTTATTGAGTGTTGCCCAAGCAGCAGCGAACAGGCCAAAAATGAACATATGAGGTGTGAACAATGGACTAAGACGCCAAGCATCCCGAATAACGGCGCTCATGATCGCAAATAACAGAAGACTGGTTGTGATCGTTGTCCATAGGGCGGTTGATAAGTCGGAATGCCAACCATCAGATGAGGTGGCGACCAAAAGCAAAGCTGGGCCCGCAATAGCGACACCAAGCAGTAGCCAAAAAACCGTGTCACGGGCGGCAATCTTCCTTTGCGCCGCTAAGGATGCTGGAAGCAAAGCAATTAAGGCGCTTAAATTTAATAACAAGGCATCAGACACTTAGCTGTCTCCACAGGAGCTATATATTATGCCCCGTCTGGTTCTTTTGTTGACCAGAAGATTGCGCTAGTTAGCATGGTTGGCAAGCCCTAATGAGTCCCGACCCTAGGTTTAATCTTATTTAAACTTGGCATTCTTTGACCGTCTGACTAATCTATCGTGAAATATATTTGTATAAGGTCAAAATCTAGTGTCTAAATCGGTTGCACTTATTGTTGCTGCGGGTCGCGGCCACCGTTTTGGTGGCGAAATGCCAAAGCAGTATACCAAATTGGATGGTGCTCCTGTATTACGCCATACGGTAATGGCCTTTCTGAGCCAGCCGAAAATCGATCACGTTCGGGTGGTGATCCACCCGGATGACATTGGCTTGTATGAAGCCGCGACGGAAGGTTTGGGCTTAAAAACGCCGATTTTTGGAGGGGAAGAACGCCAAGACTCCGTTCGTTTGGGCCTTCAGCAGATTGCGGATGATGCACCTGATTTTGTATTGATTCATGACGGGGCCAGGCCCTATATTTCTTCTGATGTTATTACCCGCGTGCTTGATGCATTGGGCTCTGCTGCAGGTGCAATCCCTACATTGCCAGTAACGGATACGATTAAGCGAGTAATTGATGGCAAAATTGTTGCGACTGAGGATCGATTTGAATTGTGGCGGGCTCAGACTCCACAAGGCTTCCGCTATTCAGATATTCTGAACGCACATCTTAAACTTACAGGGCAAAGCCTAACCGATGATGCGGCTATTTGCGAAGCTGTTGGATTAACCGTTGTTCGTGTTGATGGTGATGATACAAACGTTAAAATTACCACACCTTCTGATATTCAGGCTTCAGATAATGGAGAGATATTTATGGAAACCCGAAGTGGCATTGGTTTTGATGTACATCGATTTACCGATGGTGATCAGGTTGTGTTGTGTGGAGTGAAGATTGCTCATACGCATTCGCTAGAAGGTCACTCTGATGCTGATGTTGCTTTACATGCACTAACCGACGCGCTTTTGGGGGCCGTTGGTGAAGGTGATATCGGCCATTTTTTCCCGCCATCCGATGAACAATGGCGTGGTGTTGCGTCAGACCAGTTTGTTTCCCATGCTGTGAAATTGATTAATTCCAAAGGTGGGCGGATTGTTAATGTAGATATTACGTTGATGTGCGAAGCCCCAAAGGTCGGGCCGCACCGATTGCGAATGCGTGACCGGGTTGCTGAGATCCTAAAAATCAGCCCTTCGCGGGTAAATGTTAAAGCAACAACGACAGAAAAGTTGGGTTTTACCGGTCGCGGTGAAGGGATCGCAGCGCAGGCCATTGCGAATGTTGAAATTAAATCAAACAAATAAGTTTTTTTAACATTTCAATGTTACGATCTAGTAAACCATTTGAATGAGCTAAACTATTGAGTAAAATAAGCTTCCCATCAGAGGAATCTCCTTTTCGGCATTGAGCAAGCATTGTCCAAACTCAAAGCGCTTAAAGTTGATGTAATTGGAATACAAAATTCTACCAAAGTGACCAATTTGGTCCCAATGCTTGAGCGTGGTGGCCGGGTTGATCCTGCCATTCGGGCCGAACTGTTTAGCTTGCTTGATATTACAGGTTCTTCTGATGAAAAATTACGTGGTACTAGACACGCGCGTGTGGCTGAACTATGTAATTCGTTAGGTAATGTTGCCAGTGCAATTATCGCATCGCGCGGTGGCGCTCCGGATCAAAAAGACATTCTTTTATTAAAGCCGTTATCTCAAGCCATTCAAGCGTGCTTCAGCGGCGCAATTACGGATGTTGCGCAAGTTAAAGTGATTGCAGCCCGAGTTGGGGTGGTAATTTTCCCAATAATTAGTAGTCTTCAAAAGTACAATTTTCTCGCAATGTAAACGAAGGAGATTCATATGAAAACGCACGTTATTCAGATAGTCAAATCAACAGTATTTTGAAACAAGCCGTGATGGGTACGCCTGTTCCGGAACTTTGCCGTGAACATGGCATGCGCAATGCGAGCTTTTATAAATGGCGCGCTAAATATGGCGGTATGGATGCGTCACTGATTGGGCGGATGAATGAACTAGAGGCAGAAAACAACAGGCTGAAGAAAATGTGTGCGGATGTTCAGCTTCAAAACAATGTAATCAAGGAAGCCATAAAAAAAAGTGGTAAGGCCGTCTCGGTGTCGCAAGATGGCAAAGATTGCCGTCTGCAATGAGCGACTTAGTTCTGGGCGGCCTGTGCAGCATCCAAATTCCTGAGACTTGCTATCGTATCATGCAAAGCTGAGCGATGAGAACGCTGAGATCGCCAACTGGCTAAATGTGTTGAACGGCCGCCATAGGAACTGGGGCTTCAAGCTCTGCTTTCTGTATCTGCGTAACGTAAAAAGCTTTGGCTGGAACCATAAGTGTGTCTATCGGATCTACTGCGAACTGGCGCTCAATCTGCGGATTAAGCCGAAAAAATAGCTGTACTGGGAGAAGCCGCTATCGATACCGACAACGACAACGATCAATGGCATGTGGTCCATGGACTTCATGCATGATCAGCTATCTGATAGCTGCAGTTTCAGGACTTTTAATGTCATAGATGATTATAACCGTGAAGGGTTGAGTATTGAGGTTGATTTTTTTTACCTTCGGCTCGGGTCATCCGGGCACTGGACCGGATCATCGAATGGCGCGGCATTGGCCTACAGTTTATCCAACTCGGCAGACCACAGCAGAATACCTACGTGGAACGCTATAACAGGACAGTCAGGTATTACTGGCTGAACCAATATATCTTTGAAACAATTGAGGAGGTACAGGAAGCAGCCACAGCATGGCTATGGACTTACAACTGAAAGGCCCAACATGGCCATCGGCGGCTTAACGCCAAAACAAAACTAGTAATTGGTATACCCATTGCAGCTGAAACAGTTCTACTTGCGAAGACACTTATAAATGGGGGCATTACCGGGCTCTGTAACAGCGCGATTTGGATTCTGAATGATACGCGCCTAAGGTATACTATCTTTCTATTTCCGGAGATACGTATCGTGGGCAGACAGATTAAATGGATACCAAAAGAAGGCGGTAACGCCCCTCCTTCTGCAAGCCAGTCGAAATGGTTAACCTGTGGACTTACGCAAGCCGGAGGCAAGCTGCCTTTATTTGATGAGTTTGGTAAACTCGTTAGTGATCGTACGGTCAAAGTTTGAGTTGATAAAGGATGGGCCGAGCCGTGGTTCAATAATCCGATTAAACCCGATTGGATGATTTGCAAATTGACAGATAATGGCCGCCGATTGGTTTCTAAATAAGCCGTAATTTGAGTACAACTCAAGGAACAGTTGATTAAGCAACCTGATGTCTGGCAGTTTGGATTTGACCTGATCAGTCATCCTGTAATTCCCATTTGATATATCCCTTTTCGGCAGCACCCCATCTGTTTTCGAGCCATTTGGCGAGATAAGGGGTCTTTTCACGATAGCTCTCGACCAGAAATCGCAGATTTTCTGTTGCTGTTTTCAGATTTGGCGCACTCCAGATCTGGCTCATTTCAGCACTAATGTGTTAACGGATTTTCTTTCTGGGCGTATGATAAATGGTCTTCTGCGCCAGATGGAACTGGCAACGTTGTCACACAGCCTCCCCCAAACACGGCCTTCCTCGCCGCCTTTAGACCCGAATGATCATCGGAGACCACGAATTGCACACCGCTCATGCCACGCTTAAGCAGGCTTTCAGAGAAGGTTCGCCAGTGCACCTCGGCTTCCGACAAGGTACAAGAGACACCCAACACCCAGCGACGTTCATCGGGACCAATGCCAATGGCGGAAAGGACGGTAACATCTAGAAGCACTTTCTCATAGCGGGCATCGACGATCAGATAACCTATTTCACCCTAGGATCAGTCGCGCCAGGCGGACAACTCACCATCCAACAGCTTTGTTGCCCGGCTGACCTGGGCGCTGGCCAGGCTCTCAATACCAAACTCTTTCATGACGGCTTCGGCATCGCGGGTTGAGATCCCTTTGATATACATTTCAGCCACGGCCAGCATGACGACACGACTGGAGCGCCGT
>JAPKAX010000039.1 GCA_028825025.1 Rhodospirillales bacterium
CTGAAATCAACTCAACAAGCTATACATTATCTGCCCACAATTCATTGGGCGCGATCAAGATTGATACGAATGAAGCTTTGCGCTTAATTCCCTATGAAGGCTTGTCGAAACTGGAAGGGGCTTGGACACAAGGTGTTTTGGTTTGCATGCCGGTCGAGCTGGCCACAATGGAAAACCGTACCGGTCTTTATGAACTAAATTCAAAAAATACGAATGCGCAAATCTTTGACTTAGGGCTAGGCATTGAGCATTTGGATGTTTGTATTCATACTAATAATGTGAATCTCATATCAGTATTGCGTGCACATATAGGATCAAACGTTTTTGAGCCAAAGTTACACCTCGTTGAAGTCATTCAAGCCGTCAGCCCAACCCGTGTTTTCAGATCAAAGGCTGCATCAATCCACGTTTATTCGGCAATCCCTGCAGCCGGTGATGAAACCCCATTAGGCCCTCACACCCATCTTTCAGAAAAACTGTTGAGCCATAACCAAACCCAAGCCGCCACCGTGCCCGTACCAGATAATTGGGTGCCCGTATTGGCTTTTTTTCCGCCGAACCCTATACGCGATGGAACCGGAACTGTGCGGGAGTTTGACATGCAGGCATTTGTTCAGTTTCAAGATTTGCTGGTACGGTTCGGGCCTGAACCGCTTTCCCAAATCAAAAGTACGTTCATTCAAGCTATGGAAACAAATACGGGACCCGATGATTATTTGGCACCTAAATCAAAGGCGGAACGGACGGCATTGCGCGTCGCCATTCGCCAGCGTCATCATAGCCACGGCCCTTCGGTGTTGCTCGATGAATGGAAGGCCGCTTACGAAGCCACCTGGCAGCAATAGGTTTCACGGGTTAGAAACGCAGCAATGACAGCAATAATTCCGGCAGCAATAAGTGTTAAAAAGGCATCTTTATACGCCGCTTCTGAAAATTGACGTACATCTGAAACAAGAGCCCCATCCCACTGTAAATCCAGCATCCAACCAATAATTGGTTGTAAGACTGCACCAGAGATCACAACCCACATATTAACAAACGCAACGGCGCTTCCGGCGGCTTGTGAACTATTATGTTCGCGGGTTGTTGCAAAACAAAGCACCATAGCGGCTGAAAAGAAGCCGTTCAAAAAGATCAGAACACTGGCCACGGTCAAAGATAAATGTGGGCCATAAATAAGCACAGAAAAACAACCTAAAGCTAAAAAATTACAGATCAACAAAGGTGCCTTTCGTCTTCGGGTCTTATCTGAAATCCAACCAACTGTCGGGGCGGCAAGGGCCCACCCAAGCAACAACAATGAAACAGAAGCTGCCGCTTCAGGTCGGCTTATGCCATAAACCAACATCATATAAGGCACACCCCAAAGGGCGCCAAATGCCAACAAAGATGAAGACATAGCAGCACCTAATATTGCCATGACCCACGTTTGCTTTTGTCTGATTGCTAGATTTAAACTGGCCCAAATCGGGGGCGTTGGCCGGTGATCCGTCGGCTGATTCCGATTATTCAATTGGTCTGGGTGGTCGATAACAATCACCCAACACAGAACACCAAAAACCATACCGCCAACAGCTGTCGCCATAACCACAGATCGCCAGCCAACCAAGTCAACCGCTGCGGCTACGGGAGCTTGCCCCGCAATCCCCCCAGCAACGCCAATGAACATGATCATTCCGCTAACAAAGGCGAACCGTTCCGGTGGAAACCAAACAGAAACCAGTTTTAAACCACAAACAAAAAAGAAGGCCGCCCCAGCGCCAGTCAATAATCGGCCCGCATAAGCGACGACAAGCGTATCGGCGGTGGCGAACAGAAACCCACCGGCCGCGCACAAAAAAGCTGCAAATGTCATTAAGCGGCGCGGGCCCCAACGGTCAGCCATCACGCCAACAGGCACCTGCAAACTAATATAAGCATAAAAATAAAACGCCGATAAGATGCCAATGGTTGCCGCATTGCCCTGAAAGTCGCGCATTAAATCGCCAAGCATTGCACTGGGGGCGACGCGTTGAAAAAAGGCGAAGAAAAACCCTAGGGCACCTAAGGCCCAAATGATCCACGGTCTAATTCGATACTGTCCTGACATTTCTTGGTTATGCGCCCCCCAACCGACCAGCGCAATAGACGAATTCGGAATAGCAATTAGTCCGCGAATTCAATATTCCACTTCTGGAAAATTATTGTTTAATCGACTATAATTGGGATATAATTCAAACAGAGGAATATTATAATGCTCTATTATCACACAATGGTTCGTGTTTCGAACTTAGAAGAATCACTCGATTTTTACTGCAACAAACTTGGTCTTGTTGAAACTCGGCGTGTCGAAAGCGAAAAGGGTCGCTACACCAATGTATTTTTAGGTGCTGATGAAAACCCGGACGTTGCTGTTGAGCTGACGTACAACTGGGACTCAGAAGAATATACCGGCGGCCGGAATTTTGGTCACTTGGCTTATTTAGTTGAAAACATTCACGACTACTGCCAAATGCTGCTAGACAAAGGGGTAACCATTAACCGGCCACCCCGCGAAGGCAAGATGGCATTTGTCAAGTCACCAGATGGCATATCTATTGAATTGCTTCAACACGGTGACCCACTAAAGCCGGCTGAGCCTTGGGTTTCCATGGAAAACACCGGAACTTGGTAGTCTAAGGTACCTATATTTTTATAGTCAAAGTTATCTATTAAGCGCAACACGGTTTGTCTGTTGGACCTTGTTGCGCTTTTTTAATTGATGGGATGATTTTAGCTTTGCTGGCGATTGCTAATCGAATCCAAAATCTTAATTTTGTCCTGCTCGGTTGCTGTCCGCCACGCAGAAATCTCAGCCAATGTTCGCCAACAGCCTTCGCAAAACCCTGTGTCTACATCAATGATGCAATGGCTAATGCAGGGGGATTGGGCGGTTTTTTGTTGGATCACTGGGCATTCCTATATAAATACAAGTCATAGCAACTTAGTGCTCATACAGTAGAATTCAAGACATAGCCTTGATCGATGACTCGACGCTCCGCTTAGATCAGATATAATGTTTTAATGGATGCTGAAATTATAGAATTCCCAACACCTCCTGGTGCATTTTTAAGGTCCAATGATCCAGCCCCCTTCGAGGTGCTTAATCCGGACGGTGGGTCGCAAATGCTGCTCACTTGTGATCATGCCAGCCGCCTTGTGCCCCAATCATTAGATCAACTTGGGCTTCCTCCAGAACAGTTTGATCGCCATATTGCCTATGATATTGGTGCTGAAGCCCTTACCCGGATTTTATCTGATACTTTGGATGCTTGCGCTGTTTTTGCTGGGTACTCAAGGTTGGTCATCGATGTGAACCGCCCGCCTGGACATCCCCAATCTGTGCCACCGGTTAGTGATGGAACGGAAATCCCTGCCAATCAAAATTTACATAAGGATGATTTAGATCAGCGGATCAGTGCTCTATTCGATCCCTACCATGAAGCTATTAGTCACAGCATGGCGCATTTGTCGAGCCGGGGCCCTGCGCCGGTTCTTTTCTCGGTCCACAGTTTCACGCCTCATTTTGAAAACTATCAACGGCCATGGGACGTTGGAATTTTGTGGAAGCATGATCCCCGGTTGCCTGAACCGTTAATGGAAAAATTGGCAGGCCGTGGGTTTTGTGTAGGTAATAACGAGCCCTACTCAGCCCTTGAAATGGCTTACACCATCGATTCTCATGCAGGGGCCGCTGGATTAACAAATTGCGTCATTGAGATTCGTCAAGACCTAGTGTCCGATCAAGCTGGCGTTGAGCGGTGGGCTGAAATTTTGACCGAAGACTTAAGCGATATTTTAAAAGATACAAATTTATATGAAGCACGAGAATACTGAATTTATATTAAGGGGTAGGGTGCAATGCAGTTAAACCTTATTTTTACGGTCGGCATTGAAGAGGAATACCTTCTGGTTAATCCCGAAACTGACGAGTTACCAGAAGACCCAACCCAGGAAATTTTTACAGAATGCGAACGCCGCTTACTTAATTAAATTAACCCAGAGTTTTTGAAGTTATAAATCAAAAGCAACACCCCGGTTTGTAAAACCGTGCCCGAAGCCCGAAACCAATTAGCCGAACTCCTTGCAACCGTATCCAAAATTGCCGAGGCACACGTTTGCGCCATTATTGCAGCTTCTACACAACCATTTTAATTGGAAAAAGAAGCTCCATACGGATCACCTACGCTATAATATTCTGGCCAACGACTAACGAGCCGTGGTCCGGCGGCTGCTAATTTGTGGTATGCATTTCCATGTTGGCATTGATGACGATGATTTGCGTATAGATTTGATGAACCAAGTAATTTATTTTTTTCCTCATATATTATCTTTGAGCACATCATCTCCTTTTTGGGAGTGAGAAAATACCGGCCTAAAGTCATATCGGTTAAGCATTTTGACGAATTACCGCCCACTAGAAACCTTAACGCGTTTGAATCCTATACTGAATATCAAGGCCATGTGACTTCATTGGTCGATGCCGCCACTATTGCTGCCCTGTTTTGTTAACTTTTATGAATGCTATATCGATTGAAACTAAAGAACGAACGTTAGCGCCATTATGCGTCAATGTTGATTGGTGAAAACCGCTGGCGGGCATAGCGTTATTGGATAGATGAGGTGTTTGTTGATTTTAGCATTGGTGAAGTTGTACCGGTCAAAGATTTGGTCACAGAAATTATCGATCTGGTTCTTGACGATGCCCAAGAATTAGGCTGCGAAGCGGAGTTTGAGCACCTTAAAACGATCTTATCCAGAGGCACCAGGGCGCATCCTCAAACAGCTATTTTTGATGTGGCCATATTCACCGGAGCAGACAAACAGTCCGCCTTTAACGCGTCGTTACGTTTTTAATGAACGAGACTTTGGTCGGTATTCGCATATAACCCTTTAAGAGCAATCAAACAATCGTATCGACTTTCTTGATACTCATCTTCAAGCTCTTGAGCAATTCACGGCCAATTTCACCACCATCTCCGGCAATTTTTTCACGGATGACAGCTCGCATAGAATCGATATGGGATTTGACAATTTCAACCGACGTATCATCTTCACCGCACCCTTCACCCGTTATATCGTAAAGCATTTTACCGAAAGTAGAGATTAGCGGATATCCAAACGTTCCGCCTTGCCCTCTGAGCTCCAAGGCCAAATCATGAATGTCACCAAAGTGTCGGCTCCGGCTGCCCGGTTCCATCAAGGCTTCCGTACATAAACTCGAAAGTTTCCCGAGGTAATCTAAAGCCCAAATTGTGAAATCAAAAGACGCTCGCTCAAGCTCTTTTTCAGCTTGTTCAATCAAGTCCATAGGAATTTCACCCTTGATTTCGACGGCCCCTAGGCCCGCAGCCGCTTTTTCGCGCAACGAATTTTGCAAGCGCCAGTACCAGACATCTGTTGGTTTTTTGGGTTTAACTTTTTTATCAGCTGAATACACAATAATAACATCGTCATCACTGTTCACACGGCGTTCTGGTCCGGACGAATCCGTGCCTTTTCTGATACGTCGACGATCAGGGCCAAAATAATTTTGAGTGGTGACAAATTGTCGGGGATAGTCGATAATTTCCAAAAACCGCTCATAAACGGAGGTTACAGAAAACGGCTTTGCAATAAATTCTGAGACACCTAAATCACGCGCGGAGTTCACATAATTACGATCTGCCGCGCCTGAAATCATTAAAAAGGGAACCATCCGGTTTGGGCAATCTTTGGATGCCCGCACCCAACGTAAAAGCATTAATCCATTAATTGGAGCCATCGCTAAATCAGAAAAAATAAGATCAGGTCCTGGATTGTTTGCCTGTTTCATCATTTTTAGATATTTAATGGCTTCTTCACCATTGTTAGCTATTTCGATTTTTCCAAATTTAAAGCTACGAAGCAAATTTTCAAATGTGTTACGAATATATACGTTGTCTTCAACAATCATGATAGAGCAGCGAGAAAAATCATATGTTGCCAAAAGGTGTCTCCTAATTATAAAACCGATTTAATATGTCTATGCGCGACTAAGAATGGCGTAACCAAAAGCCCATTTATCGTCTTGCGAAGCTGATTATTGAACTATATCTTGCCCTTTATAAATTTAAAGCATTATACGTATATATAATTGAACATTTACAATTGATTAGAACAAGGAATTTAACCCATGAATGATGTGGCAGGCGTTGCAGGAGACCGTCTTCGTTCGTTTATAGAACGCATAGAACGCCTAGAAGAAGAAAAAGCCACTCTTTCTGAAGACATCAAGGAAGTCTATTCAGAAGCAAAAGGCACCGGGTTTGATGTAAAAATCATGCGCCAAATCATCCGATTACGTAAAATGGAATCTGGAGACCGTAGTGAAATGGAAGAAATTTTGGACGTATACAAGCGCGCATTAGGGATGATGTAAAGAGACACAAGCCTCTTGATTTTAAGGAAGTCGGAATGTTCGGCCCGTATAAGCGATTAACTGATCAATACTCTCGTCGATCGCTTGTTTATGCGTATTAATTCGAAGTTCGGGACTGATGGGGGCTTCGTAAGGAGCAGATATTCCAGTAAAATTTAGGATTTCACTCGCCCTTGCTTTTTTATACAAACCCTTCGGGTCACGGGCTTCGCATATATCTAAGCCCGGATCTAAATACACTTCATGGAAATTATCGCCAACGATTTGGCGGACTTGGTCCCGGTCTCGCGCATAAGGCGATATAAATGCCGCCAGCACGATTGTGCCCGAGCTTGCAAATAGTGCTGCGACTTCTCCAGCACGGCGAATATTTTCGCTTCGGTCCTCAGCAGAAAAACCCAAATTAGCATTCAAACCGTGACGTAAGTTATCGCCATCCAATGTGAACACTTCATAATCTTTGGCAAATAAAGCGTCTTCTAAGGCCATTGCTAAGGTCGATTTCCCGGACCCAGACAATCCCGTAAACCATAAAACGCCCCCTGAATGACCATGTTTGTCCCAGCGTGACTGAGCGGGCACCCCATGCGTTACGGAAGTGATATTTGTTGAATTCATGTGTGTTAAAGCTTTGATATTGCGGTTAAGAACTCAGAATAAATGATTGAAAGCGCTGTATTTAAAGAATTAACGGCCGCTGCAACACTTGATCCGCTGGCATCATTTTCCAGTCGGTAGGTATCAAGAAACAACAACTTTCCGGTGTTGGGGTGACGTAGGCCCAATTCAACTTCAAGAACTGTTCGGTACCCAGATTTCATTCTGACTTGTTCCAAATGCTTGATTTTCCCGGTTAAAGCATATTCAGCGTTTACCCGCATTTCCGGCGTTACAACAGCATCTGAAATTTTTGATTTACGTAAAAATGAAACCAATTCATCGCGCAACATAACTGTTGGCGGTTTGATCCAAAAATCATAATGGTAGGCCCGAACTTGGTTGGGTTTTTGAATTTCAGAATACACAATAGCACGTTCTGATGTCAGCCCATCAGCCACAAACCGGTCAACTTCAATGGTCCCAGCCAATGGTTTAGTAGTTAGTGGCTCCGATGCATAAATAGCTTTTAGCCGATAATATTGATCTTCGGGTACAGGAGGGGCCGAGCCACAGGCGGCCAAAAGCCCGACTGACGCGGCAATTAAGTTTAAGTTTAATATGCGGATCATTGTTATCCCCATGCGTTTATCCTCCGTTGCCTTTTAGCGGGCATTATCTGGTTGAGGTGAGCTACCCAACAATAAACCGGGGTTCGCCCTAATTTGTCTGGAAAACTCATTCATGTTACGCGCCGCTGATTCCATATTTTGATTTATGGAATCTATATGCCGTGACACAGATTCAATCACATATCGTGATTCGCCTAAAATTGTGTCAATATCGGCTTTTGGATCAACAGCTAAGCGGTCAATATCTTCCAGAACTTTGTCCATCGTTGTCAAAACATCATCAAATTTATTTGTCGCATCATTCATTTGAGCAAGGATACCGTCGACAAGCTCTCGGTTTTGGGGCGACACCATTTTTCTGACCTCAATGCTCGCCTTGGTCATATTCGTTGCAAAGGTCTCTATATTATTGGTGATTCCCGGAATGCGTTGTTGTAAATCTCTGATCAAGATTTTGCTGTCGCCAAGCAGGTCTTTTGCGTTACCTGCAAGCATATTGCCATCTTCACTAATGAACCGCTTAAGCTCTTTAAAGGTTTGGGTGACTTCTGTGATTAGGGGTTTGGCATCCGTCTCAATAACTCTGGCAACTTGATCCGCTAACGACGATACGGCACCAAAAACACTTGATGCATTTCGTGAATTAACGCGGGCGTCGGGCTCGAGCGCATCCGCACTAACGCCAGCGTGAATCTGCAAAGCAACAGAAGATAGTAAGCTCGGGGCTGCAATTTCGATTTGGCTGTCTTCTGGAATGCGCCAGCCTTCTTCGATCGAGAAGTCGACCCGAAATTCCATTCGGCCTTTTTTCTGTTCGGGCGTCACCGTTTCGACCTGCCCAATGGGGTAGCCTTCGTAAATAACCTGTGTGCCAAACTTTACCCCGGTAACGTTGCTATAAACCGTGTAATAACGATCAACAGCTCCGGTTCGCCCGGTTAAAACGGCAACGGCGCCAACTACAGCAACAATCATCGCAATGACAAAAGCACCGACCACCACATAGTTAATACTGCTATACCTCATAGGATCGTTTCCTCTTTCACTTCAACGCCCGTCAAGCGCTGCAAATATTCATCCATATCCATATTTTCGTCTTCTGGTACGCGGTTCAATAGATTATAGACGCGCTCATTTGTTGAGTTTTTGACCTCATCTACCGTCCCAACCATCAAAATATGGCCCTTGTCGAGAACGGTGATGCGATCTGCAATTTTAAAGGCGCTTTCTAATTCGTGTGTGACGACAACGATACTCATTTGCATGGCGTCACGTAGCAACAGAATCAAATCGTCCAAAGCCGATGCCACAACCGGGTCTAATCCTGCCGATGGCTCGTCACAGAATAAAATTTTGGGGTCCATAACAATGGCTCGAGCAAAGGCGGCGCGCTTGATCATTCCACCTGATAATTCGGAAGGCTTTAAGTCTTCAAAACCACCAAGTTCAACCACTTCCAACTTCATTCGGATCATGATTTCCATGGTCATTTGGTCTAAATCCGTATGCTCATACAGCGGAAGCATAACGTTTTCACCAACAGTCATAGAACTAAACAAAGCGCCCCCTTGAAAGGCGACTCCAATTTTTTTACGAAGGTCAAAAAAATCACGTTGGGTCAAGTTATCAATATCTTGACCCAAAATCCTCATGGTCCCGGATGTTTTCGTCTCCAGTGCCATTAAGTGGCGCAATAAAGTGCTTTTACCAGATCCACTACCGCCCATAATGACCATAATTTCGCCGTCGTGTACATCTAGCGTCACCCCTTTCAGGATTTCACGATCGCCGTAATGTGTAACCAGATCTTCAACTTCAATAACGTTATTAGCGTGTTTATTCATATCAGCGTGTTGCCACAAATGCGAAAACCATATCGGTCATCACGATTGCTGAAATGGCTTGAACAACGGACCTCGTGGTTGCTTTGCCCACTCCGTCGGCTCCTCCTTCAACGCCTGCCCCATTAACAACACCAATAACGGCGATCAAGATCGCAAACAAAAAGCTTTTAGTAAGACCGTGCATGATATCGTCAATTGTCAAAATATCGACGACATCGTGAAAAAAGGCGGCCATTGAAATCCCCAAATCGGCATTTACATACAGCCCTGCGGCAACCAAGCCAACAATGTCGCCAAATATCGTTAGCATTGGGACCATAATCACCATGGCAATAAGAGACGGAACTACCAAAAACCGAACAGGATTAACGCCCATGACTTTTAAGGCATCAATTTCTTGATTGATTTTCATGGTCCCGATGCGGGCCGCCAATGCGGAGCCCGATCGGCCAGCGATCACAATTCCAATAATTAAAGGAGCAAATTCGCGCACCACGGAAAATGCGATACCAATGGTGACACGGCTTTCAGCCCCAAAAATCCGAAGGGTGTGAATTCCTTGAATAGCCAGCATCGCCCCAATGGATGCGACAAGAAGGGCAATGATCGGCATCGCGTGGATACCAACTTCCATCATTTGTTGAAAGATAGCCCCCAACCTGACGGGTTGTTTGACACGTGGGCCGTAAATCAGCCAATAAAAGCTTTCACCAATTAAAACGCCGCCGTGGCCAATTTCCTCGACACCAGACACCGTCGTTCGCCCGACCCGTTCACAAAATTTTATAAATGCATTTTGAGGACTTGGTTCATACATAATTGAGTTACCCGATTGCAGCCAAGCCGTCTTCAACGCTATCGCAAATCGTGAAAACTTTATTTAGCCGTGCTAATTTAAGCACCCGCAGCGCGCCGTCACTGACCGAAGCCAGAACTAAATTTTGGCCACCTTTGCGCGCGGTTTGAAAACTTTCGACTAACGAGGCGACGCCCGATGAATCGATATAGCCAATTCCGCTTAAGTCAACCACCACCGATTTCCCGCGCCCTACGCATTCCAAAAGCACTTTTCGTGCGTCTGGAGATGTTTGTAAATCAACATCGCCTTCGAAAGCGACGACAAACCCACCAACTTCTTCTCTAACTTCGTGTTTCATTTTTTCTCATGCAATCCGTTTTACTAACTTCAATAAATTCCCGCGGCCTTCAGGTGGCGTAAGGAACGAGACTTCGTCCATGACTTCGCGAATGAAATGTGTGCCCAATCCCCCTGGGCGCAAATCATTTAGATCGCGCGGTTTGATTTTTGTAACATCAATCGTATCCGCAAAATCTTGTATTAAAACAATAAAATTCACATTTGTTCTACATAGTTTTAATTTTATCTCACCATCGGGCCGGTTGCCATAGGCATGACGAATTATATTTTGCAGTGCTTCATCAACGGCAATAACCACATCTTGGGTCACATCATCGCTACAGTCACAAAAGCCTGCGGCTTGGGTGACAAAATTTCGAACTAATTTTAAACGATCGGGTTGTGATGGTATCTCAAGGCTTATAATTTCTATGGCTTGATCAACATTTGCGACCGTTATCTTTTGTGTTATCTCCACACTTTCAGTCACCAAAGGCCCAGATTTCTGCTCAAGGCAGAGCAATGTTGTATCGTCGCGGATGGGTTTGCCGCTTGATTGAATGACATCAACTACGTCATTTAAACGCGCTGCCGCTGATTTATCGCGGCCATCCATCAAGATTTTAGTTAATCCCTCAACCTGTAACTCGCTTCCGTCCTCTAAGTAACCTTCGGTTACGCCATCGGTGAATATATAAAAGCTACCCTTCCCGATGTTAAATTCATTTTCAGGGTATCGATCCCCATCTGCTAAAAATGTTGTAATTCCAAGCGGTGGTGCTTCGGCTTCAAAAGGGGTGCATGCCCCATCATGATCAAAAAATAGTGCCGGTTCGTGCCCAGCGTTGGCAATGCGAACGATTCCAGATCGGGGGTCAAAGATACCGCCGATCATGGTTACGAACATGCCGCGTGTCGAAGTTTCGCAAATTTCATCATTTATCAGCGCCATTAAACGGCCGGGCTGGTGGATGGTTTTTCCCAAACAGCGGAACAAACTTGCGGTTTTTGCCATCAACAGGGCGGCGTTCATGCCTTTGCCTGAAACGTCCCCCAAATTGAAGCAAATACGACCATCCTCAAGCTCGAAATAATCGTAAAAATCACCAGACACAGTCCTTGCTGGGATGTTGACGCCGTGAACCGGAAAATCATCATCCCGGGCATCGGGTAATAACGAGCGCTGAATTTCGGCGGCCAATTCAAGTTCCCGCGCCAAAACTTCTTGTTCAACCAAAGCTTCAGCTTGGCGGGCGTTATGGATCGCCAGCCCCGCCGATGCGCTCATGGCTTCTAACAGGCGCAAATCCTCGTCGGAAAACAGGCCGTCTTCACTGCGCTTGTTAATCAGCTCAAGCGCTCCAATCCGCTCATCTTTAACCCGCAGCGGGGCGCAGATGATGGAGCGTGTCGTAAAGCCTGTTTCCTGATCGACTTTGTTGTAAAAATTCTGATCATTTTGAACGTCACGTATAATTTCAGCCGAATGATTTTGTACGCTACGCCCAACAATTCCCTGATCGCTTGGCACCGTTAACCCGGTGATTTCAGTTGCCCCAACACACGCTTCGCAAATTAAGTTTTCGCCGCTTTCATCTAATAAGAACAGCGCCCCTCCATCCGCTTGCACATATTCCGTAATATGAGTAACAGCCTTTACTAACGATGCCGCCATATCCTGGCTTGAGGTAAAATCCCGGCCCATTTCAGACAAAAGCTCTAGATGATCAAACGCCGATACGTCGTGGGCTTTTGTTGCAGGGTCAAGTGTCATATTAGGCGTCATTTATTTAAAGAGCGCACAAGAACGTAAGACCCAGGTGCATCCTCTATGGGTTTTAACTTTCCGTCGCCAGGAATGCGTTTTTTGACCTGTGGACCAGCATGACTAGTCACCCAATCCTGCCAATCGCCCCACCATGAGCCGTCATGAACTTGTGAGCCATCGAACCACTCATCAGGTTTTTCTGGTTTTTTATCGTTGGTCCAATAGCAATATTTATTGGCTGCGGGAGGATTAATAATCCCCGCAATATGGCCCGATGCGGATAGCACAAACTTAACTGGTCCTGCATAAATTTGAGTTGCTGAATAGGTCGATTTCCAAGGTGCAATGTGATCGTCTTTGGTCGATGCTAAATAGACAGGCGTTTTGATTTTGCTTAAATCCAACGGCACCCCGTTCATTTCCATACCGCCCGGCTCGACCAATTTATTTTCTAGATACATATTACGCAAATACGATTTGTGCATCATTGCCGGCATCCGCGTTGAATCGGCGTTCCAATATAGCAAATCGAAGGCCATGGGTTCGCGACCCATCAGGTAATTATTCACCACAAACGACCAAATCAAGTCATTGTCGCGCATCATATTAAATACTTGGCTCATTTGAGCACTGTCTAAATACCCGACCTTATCTAAATGGGCATCAAGCTTTTCCAATTGCATTTCATCAACAAAAACACCCAATTCACCGGGGTCTGCAAAATCGACCATGGTTGTAAAGAACGTCGCTGATTGTAACCGTTTGTCATTTTTTGCAGCCATATAAGCCAAGGTTGACGCGGTTAAGGTGCCACCAATGCAATAGCCGATGATATTGATTTTGTTCTCGCCCGTTGCTTGTTCAATCGCATCAATGGCAGCTAAGGGGCCTTCTAACATGTAATCATCAAAGCGTTTATGGGCCATGCTCGCGTCTGGGTTCAACCAAGATATAACGAACACCGTATGGCCTTGGTCCGTCGCCCATTTGATGAACGAATTTTTAGGTTGTAGATCGAGAATATAAAATTTGTTGATCCATGGCGGGACAATCAGCAAAGGCTTTTTGAAAACCGTTTCCGTGGTTGGATCGTACTGCAGCAATTGCATCAATTCGTTTTGAAACACCACTTTTCCCGGTGACGTGGCAATGTTTTCGCCGGGCGTAAAGGCTTCGGTATCGGTCATTGAAATTTTAAGCTCGCCTTCGCCCTTTTCCATATCGCGAAGGAAGTTTTCTAACCCGTGGGTCAGGTTCTCGCCTTTGCTTTCCATGGTTTCTTTCAAAACCTTTGGATTGGTTGCGGCAAAATTGGTCGGCGATAAGGCATCAACGAATTGGCGTGTATAAAAATTAACCTTTTCAGCAGACTTTAAATCCAAGCCGTCAACATCGCGGACGGTGGATTGCATCCAATTTGATGTTAATAAATAAGACTGCTTTAGGGTATCGAACACTGCGTCTTCGGTCCAAGTGGCATCTTTAAAGCGTTTATCATCTTTGGCCGGGGCAACAACCGGCTCGGCCGTCTCGCCTTGCATGCGTTTTGCGGTTTGTGTCCATAAATCCATGTAGCCTTGCATCAATTGGGTTTGGGCTTGAGCCAGCTTCACCGGGTCGGCCATCATTTTGGCTGCCATATCCATGAACGCTTGCCCGATCATGAACGGGTCTGAAACCTGATAATCATCTTCGTTGTTTTGGCGATCTATAAACGCTTGGACAATACGGGAAGAACGTTCAGCGAAAGCTGCCATCTGGTTCGATGCTTGCTCCATATCTGGAAATTCTAAACCCGTTTTCTTACCATCCATTTTAAGTGCTCCCATTCTACGCATACAAAGGCTTCCGTTAATACGATAACCAAGGAATTCACCGATTGCTACCCTGAGCTAACATAAACGTGATTTGGGTAAACCCCGAAGCCGAGTTTATAAAGAAACTAGATTATATAGAGTTATAATAATGCATCACTATAAGTTGCTAAAAACAGGAATTATTGGCTCAATTGTCATGATGATTTTCTGTTTTACGCCGGTTTCGGTCTTGCTTTTCGGTGCGCTTGGGCTGGGCGCTTATGTGTCGGGGCTGGATTTCGGTTTGCTGCCGCTTTTAGGGATAAGCTTTTGCCTGATCGTCTTTGCCCTCATTAAACGCCAAATGAATAAGGCCACCACCTCATGAACGATATTTCTTTCAAACCCCAATCGACCCTCACATGCCCCAAATGCGGCCAAGTTAAAACCGAAACCATGCCGACTGATGCGTGCCAGTATTTCTACGACTGTAAAGGCTGCGGCGAGGTTCTAAAACCCTTAAAAGGCGATTGCTGCGTTTATTGTTCTTACGGAGATGTTAAATGCCCACCGATCCAAATGGGCGACGATTGCGGCGCTTAAAATCGTTGGTTCTGCTTAATGCTCAAAAGCCGATAACACCTGCCCATAGACCTTTTCGTGGCGGGGTTGGCTTGATCTAAAATCTGATCCGTGCATAACCATTTATAATTTACAAATAGCTTATTGTGTGTTTGGTATGCCCAAGTACATTGTACTATAAATAGATAATTATCTACTTACAGTAACAATTATGCCTAATATTAATTCATTGAAAACCGGGGGCTTGCTCTGGGTTGGGCGGCGGGGGTAGTGTTTGGGTGTGCTTGAACAATTAAAACTCATTTCGGATGCCATAGATCCGCTAACGCTTCTAAGCTCTACTGCCATTGCGTCGGCGGTGGCGCTGGTGTTTGCAGCGGGGTGGGCGCGCCAAAGGACGAAGCGGATCGCCTTGCAATCCGAGCGCGATGTTTTGTATGCGGTAGCACAAAAGGGCCGGGAGATTTTAGCAGCAGCCCCTGACGGTTTGTTTTTGTGGGATCACGTTTTGGGCGGGGTCACGGTATCACGCAGGCTGGCCGTGTTATTGAATTTAAAAGAAGGCACTCATTCGCGCTATGACGATATTCGGGTGTGCTTTAAAGGCGAATCCTTAAAAGCTTTAGAACGCGCGTGTTCTGCCTTGCGTGGTAAAGGCACGCCGTTTGATTTGGTTTTGATCACTGGGGATCGTTTGTTCCAAACCATTGGTCAGCGGGCTGAAAATGATGCAGGCGAAGTTCAGGCCGATTTGGTTTGGATGCGCGATGTGACCGAATTAACCGCGTCTGGTGGCACGTCTGAATTTGCCCCGGAAGTGTTAAAAGCCGATACCTTTGATGATCGCCATTTGACAGCCCTGTTAGATGCCATGCCGATCCCGGTGTGGTTAAGAGATTCGAAGTTGAACTTAGCTTTCGTCAACCGCGCCGCTGCGGGTGTGGTTGAAGCAAAGCCGGATTTGGCTGAACAAGCGCGTACTTTGGGTGAGCGTGCGAGCGAGCGCCGCTTGATCGACCGCGACGGCACGGCTCAATTGGTTGAATTGTCTGAAATTCCCTTGAGCCTGCAAACCAGTGGTGAAGTTAAAAAGAACAGCGGCACCTTGGGGTATGCGTTGGATCAGTCAGAGCGCGAAGAAATGGAAAGCAGCTTTATCCGCCACCGCCAATCGCGTGATGCGGTGTTGGAAGGCTTGCCTGCCCCCGTCGCGATTTTTGCTGCCGACACCCATTTGGAATTTGCCAATTCGGCCTATGCGACGTTATGGAAGATGGAACCCCATTGGTTGCTTGATAAACCCAGCTTGGTGGAAGTTTTAGAAAAACAACGCGAAGATCGGTTGCTTCCCGAAGTTCCAGATTTTAGAGCCTTTAAGGCTGAACAAATAGCCCGGTTCAGCCTGTTGCTCGACCCGCATACGGAAATGCTGTATTTGCCGTCGGGCCGCGCACTTCGTCAAAAGATCGAACCTTACGGCGATGGCGGTTTGGTTTATACGTTTGATGATATTTCAGAAAGCTTGGATTTACAGCGTTCTTATAAAGAACTGGGCGCGGTGCAAACCGAAACTTTGGACCATTTGCATGAAGGGGTCGCGGTGTTTGGCAGCGATGGGCGCTTGAAGCTGCATAACCCGATTTATGCGGAGCTTTGGAATTTGGATGCGGCCATTTTGGCGGCCAAACCGCATTTGTCGGAAATTCTAGAGCATACCCGGTCTTTACGGTTTGCCCCTGATCATGCGGACGTTTGGGCCGATGACGATTGGAAAAAATACAAATCTTTGATGACGGCGCAATTGCTGAGCCGGGCACAAAGCGAGGGGCGGCTCGACTTAACCAACGGTAAAGCGATTAAATACGTCAACGTGCCCTTGCCCGATGGCGCGATATTATTGTCGTATGTCGACATCAGCGACAGTGCACGGGTAGAAGATGCCTTGCGCGACCGGGCGGTTGCCATGGAACAAGCTGATTTGATGAAATCTGAATTTATCGCAGATGTATCGCGCGAAGTGCGGACACCGTTAAACACAGTCATCGGCTTTTCAGATATGCTATCGCAAGAACTTTTTGGTGAATTAAACCCACGCCAAAGCGAATACGCAAAATCGATTTCGGAAACCAGCCGAAATATGATGGCTGTGGTTGGTGATGTGTTGGATTTGGCACGCATGGACGCTGGGCAATTAGAACTGGCCCAAGAAAGCGTCGATATTCATGGTCTTTTGGTTTCAGCCTTTAATTTGATCCAAGATCGGGCCAAACGGCGTAGCATTCATTTAGAGTTTGATTGCGCCCCAGATATTGGTTGGATGACGGGGGATGTGCAGCGCTTGAAACAAGTGGTTTATAATTTGATGGCCAATGCCGCCACCTATACACCGCCGCGCGGAAAAATAACGCTAAGTGCGGGCCGAGAAAACGATCAGGTGGTCATTCGGGTGGTTGATACTGGCGTTGGTATTCCAAGCTCTGATAAACAGCGGATATTTAATCCTTTTGATAAAGGCGGTGGGGCATCCCCCGCCAATGATGCATCGAAGCCGCACATGTCAGCCAAGGATGGTGAGCGTGGGGTTGGGTTGGGATTGACCATTGCTAAACGTTTTGTTGAGCGCCACGGGGGAACCATTGATGTTAAATCGTTGGTTGGGCGGGGGACAACGGTCGAAGCCAGGCTGCCGGCTGTCGCTCAAATAG
>JAPKAX010000276.1 GCA_028825025.1 Rhodospirillales bacterium
TTAAATACGTTTTTGTTTGGGGCTGTTTGAGGGAGCCGATCCTAGGAAATCAATTTCCCAAACGCCTGCCCCTTGATCCCCGAGCTGAAATGCCAATCAGGGCAGATGCTAGTTCGATAACGTACCGGCATTTATTGCGAGATTATAATATGACGTATGGTGCAATTCCAGCTGCTATATGAATTTGAGAATGAAATAGGTAACATATGCAAGCAGAGCAAAAGGTAGACCCGGTCGCTAACAACTTATGGCATGTTATTGGTGCTTTGGAAGAGGTCAAAGCCAACATTATTCATAAAACACAATTGCTGGGCAAGCCGGTTTCCTTTTCAAAAACTGATACAGGAAGTCCGTGTGTTTGGCATACAGGCCCCACTGATGTGGCCGGCGATGCCGTCGATTTAACTTCTATAAACCCGCATCTACCCGTTCAGCATAAATATGGATATATTTGGACCAGTTTGGGAAACCCAACGGAAGATGTTTTCCAGATACCGGAATATGTAGAAAATGACCGCCGTAATGTTCACGCGGCAACAATTGGGGTTCACGTATCCGCCCCCAGAGCCATCGAAAACTTCCTTGATATGGGGCACTTTCCCTTTGTGCATACGAATATTTTGGGGGTTGAGCCACATACGGAAGTAAAAGAATATGATGTTAATATTTCGGTTGATGAAACCGAAATTCTTGCAACGCGATGCCTGTTCTATCAGCCCATGGCTTCTGCCGCATCAGATGGCGGGGCGGATGTTGAGTATGTGTATAGGGTACCGCATCCTTATTGCTCTGTTTTATATAAATCAAGTTCCTTAGATGAGAGCCGTATGGATGTGATTGCCTTATTCGTTCAGCCATTGGATCAGGAACGTGTTCGGGCTCATATGATGTTGTCTTTATTGGATGTCGACAACACCGATATTTCAATTCGCGCCTTTCAACAAACCATCTTCGGCCAAGATAAACCGATCCTTGAAAATCAGTTTCCAAAGCGGTTACCGCTGGACCCACACATGGAAACACCCATTCGTGCCGATAAATCAGCGATCGCGTACCGGCGCTGGCTTAGTAAAAAAGGCCTTACGTACGGGGTTATTCCCGTTGCTGCCTAAGGTCTTGGCCTAATTCAATAATACTTAAAAAAAGTTCGGAACTATACATGTTAGAGGCAGAACAACCTAGCTGGTACCCCATTGCGGCAAGCACAGATTTACCCTTCCGCCACACCTATCAAGGTCAATTATTAGGTCAAGAGTTTGCCGTTTGGCGAGCTGATGATGGACATGTAAATGTTTGGGAAAACCGATGCCTGCATCGGGGCGTTCGACTTTCCATTGGTATTAATGACGGCCGCGAATTGAAATGCCAATACCATGGGTGGCGGTATGCCAACCGAACGGCGGAGTGTACATACATTCCGGCTCATCCTGCCGATGCGCCTGCACGGACCCTCTGTAATCGCACATTTACAGCAGTTGAGCGCTATGGCTTTATTTGGTCAAACGGCACACCAATAGGGGAAATGCCTGAGATTAAGGAGTTGGAAAACACCACACCATTCGCCTTGCGTGGCATTCCGATTAATGGCTCTCTGGATTTAGTTGTTACTGCCTTGAGGCAATACAGTTTTCAACCGAGTGAAAAAGTAGCGAAGGAGGGTGCTCAAACAAACTTGGTTTCTTCAGAAACCGGAGTTTGTATTTTAGTGTCGAATGATGGCGATGCAGCAACCACGGTTTTATTTTTTGTCCACCCGCTAGATTCAGGACGCTGCGTTATTCGGGGTGTTTTAAATGCAACACCATCAGAAGAACAAAAATTGGACGTTCTTAAGCATCACAACCAACTGTTAACTCTATTGCGAGATCGAATTGAAGCCGAAGCTGCTTTATTACCAACGCCAGCACCCATGATCCCTATAGTTTTTCCTATATCTGAAGATTTTACGCATTTATCTGAACCTGATCGATCTGTTGCTGATGCGGCTTTGCGGGTGCAAGTTGCCAAAAAATGGCAAACAGCGGAAGGCATAACGGGCTTTAAATTGGTGTCGATAGACGGCCCGTTGCCAACCTATCAACCAGGTGCACATATTGATGTTCACATGCCAAATGGTCTTACTCGGCAATATTCATTGACCAATGGCCCCGGTGAAACGGATCATTATACCATTGGCGTTAAGCTGGAAATGGAATCTCAAGGCGGTTCTAAATGCATGCATGAGCAGGTCCGCGAAGACGATGTGCTCGCCATTTCTAAACCCCACAATAATTTTCCACTGCGCCGGGATGCTATTAAAACAATTTTTGTTGCAGGGGGGATTGGCATCACCCCGCTGCTTGCCATGTCACGCGCTCTTCATCATTCCAGCTTAAATTATGAACTGCATTATTTTGTTCAATCAAAAGCGCATATGGCATTTTCTGATGTTTTGGAAAGCCAGAAGGATACGTTGGTTACGTACTTGGGCTTGACACCGGATCAAACTGGAAACCAGCTATCCGCAATCTTGAAAGAGCACAAACTAGCTCAGCATCTATACATCTGTGGCCCCGGCCCAATGTTGGAAGTCACCCGCAAAATTGCCAGTGATTTGGGTTGGCCGGAAGCTGCTATTCATTTTGAGTACTTTAAAAACACAAATGAAATTGATGATAGCTCAAGCTTTAAAATTGATTTGGCGCGCTCTGCCATGACCTTACAGGTACCGGCTGGGAAATCCATTTTGGACGTGTTGCGCGAAAATAGCATCTACATGCCAAGTTCTTGCCAACAAGGTGCCTGTGGTACATGCCGTGTGAATGTTTTAGAAGGCGAGCCTGATCATCAGGATGTGTTCTTAAATGAGAGTGAAAAACAAAACGGAAAAAGCATTATGACTTGTGTCTCGCGTGCCAAGTCGAAGCGTTTGGTTCTGGATATATAAGGCCACAAAATGATTAAACTTTACGACTACGAACTTTCTGGAAACTGCTACAAGCTTCGCCTGTTGATGAATATTTTAGGCATTCAATTTGAATCTACCTCCGTGGATTTTTATCCGGGCCTGCAACATAAATCTGTTTGGTTTTTAGAAATAAACCCGCTTGGTCAGTTGCCCGTTTTGGATGACGGCGGAATGGTTTTGCGCGATGCTCAAGCAATTTTAGTCTATTTGGCATCTAAATATGATAAATCAAAGAAATGGTACCCAACCGATAACCCGGCCCTTTTGGGTATGATGGCTCAGTGGATGGCTTTTGCAGATGGCATTACGGCAACATCATCTGCTGCACGTTTGCATGATGCGTTGTTTTACGATTTTGATATTGATGCATGCCGCCTAGGTGCGCACCGTTTGTTCCGAATTCTAGACGAACATTTGTGGTTTGGTGAAAAACAGGGGTGGGATTGGATCTGTACAGAAAGCCATCCAACTATCGCCGATATTGCCTGTTTCCCGTATGTGATTTTGTCTGAAGAAGGTGGTGTATCGAGGCAGGATTACCCGGCCATACGTCGCTGGGCTGACCGCGTAAAACGCATACCTGGGTTTACGGTCATGCCCGGTGTGTTCCCGGCAGGTCCGGGACACCGTTCCTATGGATAAATCTGGTGCCTATTTTAGATCAACCTACCCTAAGTTCATATACTAAGTGCATAAATTTTGGCTGGGCTGTGAGCTTGGCGAAGACCTCATTGGGTGAATGATAATTGAGTGCTTTACGTGGT
>JAPKAX010000277.1 GCA_028825025.1 Rhodospirillales bacterium
TTTCAAGCGGGTGCGTAAATAATTAATCTCGGTTAGAGTTTCGCCATCTGAACCGTAAGGTTTGACTACAATGCGGAAGGATGCATTGCTCAAGCGGACTAAGGAAGCTGATTTTCGTATGGCGTCTTTTAAGCAAGTGGTTATTTCTTAAAAGGCCGGTTGCTCAACGATAGTTCCTGGTTCCATAAGAGATTCTAAAACAGGGCCAAAACCCATGATTACGACATTTGAATTTAATTTCAAACGCACATCTATATTTATGGCTGTTTGAACTTGATCAAGGAACACACCTATGTTGAAGGAGCCCCTGCAACGTCTTGATGAATTGGTGGGGTTGCGGGGCCACTTAATCCACGCATCATTTTTTCAAGTCGGCCGGCAACAATCCTAGTTAAATGGGCACTTATTTCCGGATTATCGTTAATTAATTGCAAAAAGACATCTTTGGAAACTCGTAATACGGTTACGTCACCGGTGGCTTGGATGGTTGCTGTACGAGGTGCATCACACAATAAAGCCAATTCCCCAATGACATCGCCCGTTGAAGAGCTTGCAACTTTTATTGTCCCCGTTGCCGTTGCGACCATAATATCGCATTCACCTTCAGTAATGACATAGGCTGCATCACCGGTATCACCTTGATTAAAAAGAACTTCTTTGGATTTTAATACTTTCCGTTCACTGGTAAATGCCAATAATTTTAGTGTTGAACGATCTAGGTTTGCAAAGAAGGGGATGCCAGCGAACAGCCCGACTTCATCAGCGAGCTCTGACGATTTTTCCAATACTTGTTTGGTGGGAGCACTCGTGGGTTTGCCTCCATCTTCTTTGTGTTCATTGATTCGCCCAGCTGATGCCGCCAATATAATATCAAAGTCTTCAATGCTTTCTTCGTCGTCGGTAATCCACACTAATCCCCTGTCTTTAGTCGCCAACTTAACGGCATTCATTACGGTTTTTTGATCTGATTTAGGCAGGGTTGCTATGGCATTGTTAATAATCATGATTTGAGAATTTTTAAGCAAGCCACGGGCGATACCGATTTTTTGACGCTGGGCTTGGGTTAATCGTTTGCCACCAACGCCTACATCATATCTAAGACCTTCTTCGAGTACGGCATTTCGCAACCCAAGTTCAGAAATTGTATGTGTGATCAAATCGCCCACTTGTATATAGCTGTCGGACTTGTTGCTGAAAATTTTTCCAAATAAAGCATTGTCTAGAATGCTACTGGCTGAATTGTACTTAGTGGCATCGAAGAATTCGATAGAATTAGATAATTCTTCGGGCAGACCTTCGGCAAAGGCATTACGCGCTTTGAGTATCATGATTTTCATTTTATCATCAATTAGATCAAGCCGATGCTTGGCGACAATGAGTTTAAACGGAAGCGCTGTAAGAAGTTTTCTATCATTGATTTCAAGGTTTTGGACGCCTTTATTCGCAGCTAACATCGAAATGCGTTGGAAGTCGGCTAGTGCGTCTTCTTCAATGAAACTGAAGCGTTCAAAAAATTCGTGGCCGGGGGGGAGGTCTTTAAATAAATCAACGGTTAAAGTAGCTATGGATAACCCCATGTCCAGAAAAGCGTTGGTCAATCCAACTTTTTCAAGAACTTCAATGACATATGAATGTTCGCTTAAATTATCAATTTGGAAGCCTTTCCCCTTCGGTGTTCCAAACAGGATGTTTTCTGCTACCGTTGCATTGTCGTTATAGGATTCATGGTCAAAAACTTGAACTAAATCGGCAATAATAGGGTCTTTAAGGCTTTGCCTAAATGTCTTTCGTACCTCTAATATACCTGCAGCTAATTTCGGATTCTTATCAGGGTCAATAATCCGACGTATTCCCATGTCAAAAATCTCCCCCTCCATTCCAACCGTCTGGAGCGTGGCAATTGCTTTTTCCATTAATGCAGATGGGCTAGTGATGCCAAGGCCCGCGTAATCAATCCAGTTTACGTGGACATCTAATTCTGAATTCCCAGATAAGGAGGCCTCTTTTTTTAAAGCTTCGAAATTAGTGTCGTTTCTTTCAATCGCAGGATCATCTTGGCGCGGATAATTTTTTAGGACATAAAACAAGTTATCAAGGATGGTCCCAGATGCGATGAAAACTTCTGGATCTACATAGCTTACTTGCCGGCCAATAACAGATTCCGGCATTTCAGATAGATTTTTACCCTCCACAAAAATCGATCCCCCTGTTGGAGATACTTGGCGTGCTAAAAGTTTCGCTATTTCATTTTTACCCGTTCCAGGTCCGCCTATGATGGCGATATGATTGGATGTATCAAAACTAAATGATGCGCCAGACACCACTTTTACGCCCTCTTCTTCTTCCAAAGTTAAATTTTGGACAACCAGAGCGCCGTTTAAATTTCCATCAATAGATGCTGTCGGGATTTGCAGATGTTTTTCCAACATGCCTTCAGGTTCAAACCGTTCTGCCATTTGTTGGTATTTAATGCGTGCGTCTTCCATCTTCTGGTAATAGGCAAGCAGCTCCTTCCATGGGGCGGAAAGATCTTTATAAGCGCCTAACGTAGCAACAAGGGCACCGAAAGAGAGATCGCCTTGAATAACCAAGTATCCACCGATAGAGAAAAAGAAGAACGGTGTTACCTGAGCTAAGAAGTTGTTAAGGAATTTTACAAAAAATTTCTTCCGATAAATCGTATAGCGGATATTAAAAATTTTCCCTAAACGGTCGCTGAAATCAGCGAGTTCAAAGTGGCTGGTGTCATTGGCATGAATTTCATGCGCTCCTGACACAATTTCGCCGACCCGTTCAGATAGTTTCCGGACGGCTGCAACTCTTTCTTTACCCAAACGATTGATTTTCATTTGTAATTTGGGGATGGCGTACATTTGTACGGGGTATAGGGCTATAGCCGCCAAGCCTAATGCCCAGTCTTGAACAAACATAAAGGCTAAAATTGTAATTAAAGTGCCGCCTTGAAATGCGGGTAAAGATATTGATTCGCCAACAAATGCACCCAACGGTTCTGTTTCTGTCGTTACAATGGAAACAATTTCGCCTTGTGAAACATTTCTAAAATGTGGAAGTGGAAACCTTAATACCCGTTCGATCAGTTGAAATCGAACCCGACGCAGCATCCGTTCACCTAATGCGCCCCGGTATATGTTTACCCATAACTTAAACATGCCATTAATCAGAACCAATGATAGAAAAATCCCGCAAAGAACCATTAAGTATGGAACTTGCGTTAGTTCGTAGCCAGCAATTGATTGCGGAAAATCATTACCGCCGATGGCATCATTAATGATCATCTTCGGCAAATCCATTGACATATATAAGAATGGAAAAGAAATTGCGATGACGATTAGTAAAGTAATTTGTTCTTTTTTGCTGTATTTTAAAATGAAGCCAAAAATGCCGCTTTCCAATACCGTTTCCCCCGAAAATAATGGATTTTAAAATATACGAATTATTGCCATATACTAATTCTATTCAATCTTAAATAGCAACGTCTTACTTGGTCTTCAATTGGGTTAATACTCCTAGTTTTATATCACTAATCATTAATTATTTTAAACCTGTTTATGTAAAAATAAGAGTTATAGCCCAAAGTGGTTTTTTGGCCTTTGAATCAAGCGGCGACCAGATCGACCTCAGTCACCTCAAGGCTATCTTTGAACTTTACCCCAGTTATCACCTTGGTCAAGTAGTCGTATCTGCGCA
>JAPKAX010000040.1 GCA_028825025.1 Rhodospirillales bacterium
TTCTGTAGACAATTGCCTCACGGTTTTTTGGTTATACCGTGAAAATGGATTTAATCTGATAGTGTCTTAAATGAAATACCTACTTTAAGCATCAAATTCCAGATCACCTTTAGGAGTGCTGACACAAGCAAGACACGATCCAGCTTCAGGCATTTCGCCCGGTTCTGATAAATACTCCACATCACCTTTGATAATTGCGGTTACGCAAGCCCCGCAATTGCCCGCCCGACAACCAAACTCAATATCAACGTTATGTTTCTCAGCTAAATCCAACAGGCTCCCAGAATCAGCGGTCCATTTTGCTGTCACATTGCTTTTATTGAACTTGACGGTTCGTTCTGTTGAATTCTTAGAAGACTTTCCTGTCTCTTCCGTCGTTTGCACGTCGGCTTCTTGCTTTTTCTTAACAGTCGCCGGTCCAAACGCTTCGTAATGCAAGTGTGCTTCCGGAATATCCCAGGCCCGCAAATCTTCGAACAGAGAATTCATCATTGGTGGTGGACCACAGAAGTAATAGTGATAATTGTTGGAAGGCAAAAGCTTTTTGAATAGATCGACGCCAACCCGAGCTGCAGCATCGTAATTTTCACCTTCTACATCACCTTCGCTCGGGTTAGAATAACACACCACTAGATGGATATTATCGATTCCGCTAACTAATCCCCTCAAATATTCGCTCATGATATGATCGGATTTATTACGAACTCCATAAAAGAACCATACTTCCGTTCGCCATTCTTTAACTATAATGTCTTCCAGCATAGATAACACTGGCGTTAACCCAATGCCTCCACCAATCAAGACCACAGGATGAGGTTTGCTGGTATCTAAAAAGAATTGCCCTGAGGGGGCTTTGATATCGAGAATATCCCCCTGATTTATAGTATTATGAAAATGGTTCGACACCAGACCTGGTGCTATATCGGGCTGATCGCGAGGCGGTGGGATTTTTTTGATGGAAACTCGATATTGTGTAATATCTGGCCCGCAAGAAAGAGAATAACAGCGGATCATATGTTTGAGCTGCCCCGGTATGTTTAATCGAAACGTCAAGTATTGCCCCGGCTGAAACGGAGGCAACGCCCGGTCATCGTGAGGCCGCAGATAAAAGGAGCAGATATCGCCACCTTCCTCCTCTTTTTTTTCCACTTTAAATTTTCGAAAACCCTGCCACGACAGTTCTTCTTTAGCTTTAGATACTGCGCGGCTATCCATAATTTCTCCGACGCGAGCTTTGAAAAAGTTAACCTCTGCTTCCGAAGTAATGGATGATGCTGTTGCAACACGTAGATTATTAACGACCGAAGCAACAAAATAGGCTAAACCGGCTAGTAGAACGGATAACGCTAATAATTGGATTATATCACCCATCGATCGTATACCTTTCTAAAATTTAACTCTAAGTTCGGCTGAGACGCCAGCCACATCATCGTCGCTAGTTCTGATGCCATACATGGCGTCGGCGCGGAAGATCCAAGACGGTGATATTGGTAATTGGTAACGTAACCCAAATCCATATTGGTCATCTACCGCAGCACGGCCCACGTTATTTGCATCACCCATAATTTGAACGGATGATATTTCTGCGACCACTTGCTGATCAAGGTTAAATAAATATTCTACACCGATCGCGCCACCAAAGGTATCATGGCCTGTATCGTCAAGCTTTGGCAATCCAGTCAAACCGTTCGTCTCAAAAGTGATACCTGTATTTTTTAATAACCCAGTTGCATCGGCTAGAGGCTGCGGACGATCAAAGCCGACCCAGAAATTAGCGTAGGGAACAAATGTCGATGGTAAGGATGTGATTAACGAGTTTTCAGCCAGCAACATCCAGCCATCAGCTGTTTGCTGCGCGTTGTTATCTCGGTCCTGATCAAAAGTATAAATAGCACGCAGACTATTTGAAATAATGCCTCCATAGCGTTTGGTGAAAGCAAGAGTTGCACTTGTGTAGCTGAGCTCATTAAACCCATCTTGGCCATCGATCCGACCTATACCAGCTTCCCAGTAACCGTTGTTCGCTTCGATGAACGTAGCCACTCCAAAAACGTGAACGCTATGATCGGCAAGCGCATTCTGATCATCAACGATGGCTGGGGTAGTAACTTTGTCAAAACCTGCAAAGAATGAGAAATCCATGTTTGAAATATCAAGAGTTTTATTGCTCATCGCTGATAATGCAAACGCGCCGCCAGTAATCGCATCATCCATCCAAATACCATTTTGATAAAGTAGGGGCATCAGACCAACGGAGAAGGGTAAATCTAGCCCGTTGTAAGTATCGGTAAAACCGGCTGCGATGGCCCCAGCGTCGCCTTCGAAAAACAAACTTTCCAAATTGAGGTCAAGACGTATGTCACCCTGTTGGCGGTCATCGCCAAAAAACTCAAATTTTGAGAAAGTTCCCCCTTGGTCAAGCGGGCGTAGTTGTGCGTGGATGCGCTCTGTAGCGGTCAATTTAAGATCAACATCTACATTAAGCCGGGTTGCAATAAGACCATTTTCAGCCGCTCCCGCATCATTAAATGCAACAGCTGTGCGTAAATCACCATAAATAGATAAGCCTGGGTATAATAAATTCTTGGTGCCAACGATATTTATTCCCGGTTTAAACGGTCCTTCTTGGTATATGGGTCGGCCGAGTTCCAAAAGGGGTCGCGGCTCATCCATACCCCGCTTTCCACCATAAATTTTTATTTGGTCGTCAGAATTATATATCGAGCTGTCATAACTGGGGTCGGCGCGAAATAAATTAAGGTCAGTGCCCACAGGCCGAACGTCTGGTGACATATCAGGCACTACATCAGCCGCATAGGCGTTCAGGCCCATATTTGAAACCATTACAATCCCGACAACGCCAGCCAAAATTGCCACTTTCGCTGGCAAATCTGCGCTAAAATGGTTAGATTTTGTTTTCACTGTAACCTCCAATGTTGGATTTGCACCCAATTACGCCGCAAACGTTACTACAAAGGTATTATCAAATTTTCACCTTCTTGCTTTGCTTTGTTTTGTATTCTGAGCTTCTACCAACGTACTCCATAAAATAATAGTGTGCCTGTAGTCATTTTCTATTTGACGTCAAACTCAACGGTATAAGGGTGGATATCCACCATTCGTTCATTCATTGACTGGATCATGGGGTCTGTTGCTTCGACAAACTTCATGAAATAAATGGGTTCGCTACGACTCCGTACTCTCACAGCCAGCCTATATTTTCCAGGCGTTTCGAAAGCGCTTTCCGGTATTGTATACTTTGCGGCGCGATTACCCAGTGGT
Organism: Rhodospirillales bacterium; assembly: GCA_028825025.1. Classification (GTDB taxonomy): domain Bacteria; phylum Pseudomonadota; class Alphaproteobacteria; order Rhodospirillales; family Casp-alpha2; genus JABMNT01. The sequence continues at coordinate 3,283 of JAPKAX010000040.1, forward strand.
GGAATAGATCGGCCTTCCATTCTCACGAAAGGGGGATGATTTATCACTGTTGTCGGCTGCCCAGGTGGGCGAAGGTGCGGGAGTTGATCAACATCAAGGTTTACTGGCAAGTACATTTCTCGGTCGGTCCCTTTGACATTGGTCGTCAAAAACTTAGTTTGTAAGTTAAATAACTGTGAGTCGTGTTCAATCTTTCCCGCTGCTAAATCGAGCGAGTGAACGTCTGCAAAATCACCATTACTGTCAACATAGCCAGATTCCCAAACGTTTTTACCGTTCGGGTTAATCAGGGCAACATTCATCCAAATTTCCGGCTGAGCGCCAAGCGATCCTGACGGTAAATTGTGGCCGTTATTGGTGTTTTCAAGTAAGTATGACAATGACAGAGCCTTGCCAACGCCAGGGACAGAACTGAAGAACGGTCCATCGAGTTTACTACCATTGGCCATTACTTGATATTTGAGCTCGCGTTTGATTTCAAGCTCTTTCAGGTTCGCAGCAACAACCTCATGGGCATCTTCCCGATCGTCAATATCGGCCCATACAGGGGGAAAATCAATTTTTAATATGACTTTCAAAGCCCATATTTGAGAATGGAACGAAATCCCTGAGGCGGCAAGTATCTGAAGATTTTGGATATTTTGGGATGCTTCTGTGTAAAGGGCATTTGCGGTTTCGACGTTTTTAGCTGCGCCTAAATCCGTCAAAATGGTACCAATAGTCTCATGTATCGCGGCGATGTTTTCAGCCCTCGACTTCTCAGTCCAAATGCCTTTGAACGTTTTAAGGGTAGCCTGAATGTTCTTGATCGCGTTGGTCGCCTTTTCCTTCTTATCCTCTTCGACGGCATCGGCGATTTGAACTAGTCCCTCCAATATAGCTTGGGCCGCATCTTCATCAAATTCGGCATCAAGAACATCACTCAACGCTTCGTGTGCGTCTTGAGCTTCTTTTATGGGCAGCACCATACGGCCAGTGTCGGCTAATCGACTAGCTAGCGTCGCCAAACTTTCATCCATTACAGAAAAAGCATTTGCTTGTGTTGAAGCCCCAATCGTTTCAAGGGCTTCGTCGATACCTTCAAAGGCTTCACTATAGGCTTCAATGCTTTCTTCAAATTCTTCTGAGCCCCAGCCGGAACGCCAGTCAAATTTTAACCAATCGCGTATTTCCCAGCTGGCCGCATCTACGTTGTGCGGAAAAATACCCGGGTGTGCTATGGATGTTCCTGGTCCATAAAAGGAATGGTTATGGTGGTCGCGGGTTGGGTTGATTTCTACGCCATTAATAACGGCGACGGGTGCTTTTTCGTAACCGGAATCAACACCGGGAACTTTCCCCATATGACAAGCCTGACAGGTAACACCTTCCTTAGCGGCTGGTGAAGCTCTGTATTGTTCCCAGACAACCTCTAGTTTGATACCCAAATTGACTGCAACTTGATGGCATGATGAACAAAACTCTGAAGAAGAAATTTGTGGGAACTTAATGACTTTGCCGTGGCCTTGCGTTCCACGTTCTGTTTTGTCGGTGGCAATCTTAAGCTCGCCTTTACGTTTTAAAACCTCTTCCAAGCTGCTTCCGTCTCCAGAATTATAAACAGGCGCGTTTATATCACCCGCAACAATGCTGCGTTCGCCATTTACTTTCCCGAACTGTTCGTTGACCCGGTGACAGGTAATGCAAGTGACGCCTTCTCTCGAGACCTGAGAGCGCTCCCACAAGGGGGTTTCTCTGGGTTCGCTCATCTGGGTGCCAACTGTCTGGTGACATCTGACGCAAAAACTACCAATTGTCCCTTGTGTCAGGTCATAAATCTTTTGTTCAAATTTATGAAACATGGGCGATATGGATGAATAGGCGTGGTTCGAAGAAGCCCATTCCTTGTAGATTTTTTGATGACAAACAGAGCACTGATTGGCACTCGGATAACTTTCTTCCGACATCAAGCTACCATGAGGGTCTGAAGCATTTGCGGTAGTTTGTGCTGATGCTGAAGCGCCGCATATCAACGCAAACACAAAGACTAGTGTCGTTAGAAACTTAACGCCTACTAACCGGTAAAATCTGTAACTCATAGTCCTAAACATGACTATCTACCTTTCTTTCATCATCTTTGATACCACACCAACTTTAATTCCAGAGCCTTGGTGATAGGCATGGCAAAGAAGGCAATTTTGGCGAACTTGTTTTTCATTATGACATTCTGCACATGTGCTTTTCTCAATACCTTGAAAATTGCTAGCAAAATGGTTCGGGTCTGTCTGCTGGTAAGCAGCCTCGAAATCAGCTTTGTCGTTAATTTTATGACATGTGGTACAACTGCTACCTGGGCCCAGCAAATTAATATGCGGTTTATGCTCGTATTTTACCAGTTGTCGTTCGGGATGCTGGAAAGGTCCCCATTCGATCGCTGTCTTTGCATGCGCTGCATCACCTGGCTTTGCCTTAGCGGGGGTAATTTGACTAACTGCGTGGCACTTAGTACAAGCGCCAGCCCCTTCTTTGCGTGAAAGTAGGGCCTCTTGTAAATATTCGTTGTCGTTGTTGGAAGCAAAATCAAGCCACGCCTTCATGACCGTGTCTCGATGGGTTGTAGGGCGATACTTGATTGAGAATTCATCTGCATACCAGCCACTCGTTGATGGTTCGGCAATGGCCTCATATTCTAAATTATTAGACCATGATGTCGCCGCAGCAGAAATCAACTCGTTTGATAGGCCTTGTAGCATCCGGTTGGGCGAGCCACCATTTTTGCTGATTAACTCGCTAAGAGCACTAATTCCTTCGTTCTTTAAATGGTCAACCATATCGAGAACCGGCTTTTTGTATTGCTCAGTATCATCATCGTCCACACCTAATAGTCCGGCCATGATTGGTGACAATGTCTCGGATGATACAGGCTCATATTCTTCGTCTTCTTCAAGCTCTTCAAGCTGCGCAGTCATGAGCGCAATATTGTTTGATAAACCTTCAAATACGTTTTCGCCAAGATCTTCGCCAATCGCATCACTTGCTTCTTCTACGAGTTCGGCCAGGGCGTCTAGCTGTTCGCTTAGTTCGCCAAACCGATCTTCATTCAAATCAGAAATAGCCTCTACCGCTTCCTTCGCTATAATTGCAGCAGGCCCCGTCAGTTTAGCTAGGGCTTCTTTGTGATTATCTGTAATCGCGCTTTCAGATAATGCAGTCAACTGATTACGTAAATGCTGGGCTAGCGCCTGCAATGCAGATTTTTTACCAGCCCGGACACCTAGTTTGGGTATTGTAGCCAATTCAGCCAAGGTTGCCTTGAGGGATGCGCCTGATTCATTTCCCTCACCTGAAAGTGCCGTAGTCAACTCTTCAAGCCGCTCCATCACCTCGTCACGGTTTTCGCCAAATAAACTATGCGGTTTTGTTTTTTCTCTATTCTCTGTTGCAGTTAGCTCCAATTCTGGGAATGTGAAAAGAACCATGGGCCGATCGACGATAGTGTCTGTATGGCACTTTGAGCAAGTTTCTTGAAACCCTTTAATAGGTACATTATTAGTAGATTTTGTGTAATCGTGACAACCGATGCAGCTATTGGGAGGAACTTTATCTGTGTACTTCGGATTTACAAAATATTTGTTGAAATGGCTGGTGTGATTAAAAGCGATCGCTGTGCGTCTTTTAAACGGATATGTTTTTGAAAACTCTGTATGATTAACTGCAAAAGAATCGAACTTCTTTTCATGGCACGCCATGCATTGAGTGTCATTCATTGAGGTGATATTTGCCATCTCACCCTTGTGCTCGGTATGGCACATGGTGCAGTTGGTATTAGGCAAGGAGTGTGTTCCGGATTTTGGCTCCTTCATATTGTGGGCGGTATTAGCTTGCCCATTGAATGTATGACAATCTGAACATTTTTCGGATGGGCCATTGCCATGGAGGGCAGCATCAACCCAGCCATCAGCCCCTTTATCAAAGGCATCATGGCAGCTACCGCAGCCGGTATTAGCCGTAAATTTTGCATGCACATTACTTAGAGGTCCTGCATCTATGGAAGATGCCAGAATGTTATTCTCGTTCGAACTGAAACTAAATCCAGCAATCGCGGCGACAACCAGAACGGCGACCATGATTCCCAATCGTCCACGTGTCCGGCGCAGTGAAGTGCGGGGTTGGCAGGCGCTTTTCTTGCTACAACACGTACCATCCGGCAAAGGCCCGTCGGTACACGCGCCACCAGCCGCAGCAGAACGCCTGCACAGCCATCGGCCATCGTTGTTGTGAGGCTGGCATTCCGTTACGCCGCCGCACGAACCATCCGCATTTGGACCAGAGAAGCAGGGTTTCCCCCAAGCAGCAGCACGGCCACACTTAAACGGAAAATTGGGACGCTCATAGGAGCTGACGCTCGCGTCAAACTTATCATCGCGTAAAATCATATGGCAAAAACCTCCACCAACAAAACGTGCCAGAAGGAGATAATCAACAACCCAACCGATAGAGGTAGGTGAACGAGCAGCCATTTCTTGTTTATGTCTTGCAGTGTATAATGTTCATCAATCAATTTCTTCAATTCAGCCAACTCGATCAGTTGATTGAAATATCCAGTTTCTTCTTCATTTAGATATCTCGTTACCGATGCTTGGTTGTTACGTAACCAGGTTTTTGCATTTCCGTGACCTAACAGCGTCGGCCAATAAAAGCGGGGTCGTTTAAAATACCAAGCTAGCGTTGCAATATAATGATTTGCCACCGTGTCGCTGCTGGTGGTTTTAGTGCATTCTAAGACAATAGCCTCGGAGCGCTCTCGAATTTCTGAAAGTTCGGCTGGAATGCGTTCGTAAATTACTTCAATTCCCGTTTCCGTCAGCTTTATCGCATTAGATTTTTGGATGAAAAAACCACCGATCCCGCTGAAAAAAACCAAATAGAAAATGATGGAAAGCGCTATTTCATAATTCCCGTCTGGCCAGATGGAGGCGGTATGTACCCAAAACAAGAAGATGCATAACAATCCGCCAACAACATGAAATACAAGCCAAGTGCTGGCCTTGAGTAACGGTAACATTGATAGCTTTTTGCGAACATTAAACGCGCCAAGAAAAACGATTAAACCCAGAAGCGTGTATCCACTAAGGATCTCAGACTTAGCTAAATTCAACTCCATCTGATCCATTATATATAGCACAGTTCCGGCTATAATGACCGCCACCAAACAAGCTAAAAAATACCGATTCGCCATTTAGCTTGTAAACTCCTTAAAGTCGACGCGCTGCAGCGCGTCGTGAGCGCAAGCTCGAACACATGCTGGGCCACCGATTTGATCAGAGCAAAGATCGCATTTAGTTGCTTTCATGATCGGACGATGGGTTTGATCATCGACTAGGCCGTTACCTTTTGCGTCGGAAATTTGAACAAGGCTTATGTTTTGATAAGGACATGAATTTGCACAGGTACCGCAGCCGATGCAGGTGTCATCGTTAATAATAACAGTTCCACCACTCAAAGAGCGGTGAATAGCACCAGTCGGGCAACCGATCATACATACTGGGTCCGCACAATGCATACAAGCGTTCGCCACTAACCAATGATCTATGGTTTTTCCATGGCGTCTAAACCGCGGATTTCCATCGTGAGCAGCGGCACAAGCGCTCACACAATCATCACAACGAACGCATTTATTGAGGTCCATAACCATGGTTTGGCGGCCATTAATGAAGCGTTCATCAACTGCCCACTGCATTAACGTATCATTGGACTGGGATTTTCCTACAGATTGCTCGGCCATGTTGACCGGTGCATCTATATTGGGAAATACAAATTCAGCCAACAAGGAAGCCGGAACCCGAATGACATCGACATATCCCACAGCTGTTAATGTAGTTCCCAGCGCCAAATTTGAATCGTTGGTATTTACCCAGGCGTTATGAAGCTCAAACATGCCAAAATTATCACCGGCCCCCAGATAGGTAACTGTCCGTTTCCCGGTGCCATGATTGACGGCTTCTCTGGCAAATCCGGCGCGGACCATCAGGAGCCCATCTGGATAGTCGCCCTGGCGAGCAATTACCGGCTCATCAGCCTCGCTGCGGTTTTGAAGTTTTTTAAACGACGTATGCCAATCGAAGCTGCCGTAGGTTTCAAACAAACACTGATCTGCAACCAGTTGGATTTCTTCGTCATTCAAATGATTGAATTCGGGAACTTCGTTAAGATGTGCGATCAGTGCCGTTTGACGATAGCGCTCATCAATCATCCGACGCCAGCCTTCATCATAGGCCCGCAGTTCGCGCAACCCCTGCCAGCGGATTTCCAAGAGCTCAGAATCTTCATCAGCTAAAACAGTTGCTGTCCTAGGAATCCGTCCCAAGGCCGCTAATTCTCCAAACAGGGCCCCTTGATTAATAGTTGCCGTCGAATGTTTATCCAAAATAGCCGGAATATCTTGCAATATTATACGGGTACTAGCTGCATTTTTTGCGGCACCCGTTTTAGTTGGACCGTAGCGGTCGGGATCACGCGTTTCTGGGAGCCAGTCGCTTGTCCAGAGTTGGGAAACAGCATCAAAAAAGCCACGCTTATGTTCTTTTGAACGGCCTAAAATTGCACCAGGTAAAGAAGGTGACAAAACAATCCGGAGAGAGCCTTTAAGGATTAAAAAAGCAGAGTTACCATAGTCGCCTTCTCTAACCACCAATTCACCTTTTTTAAAGGCAACAATCCGGGTGTCATTTTGCAAGATGCCTTCAAGAGAAATACGAGCCGGGAATCGATCCGCCTTAATGGCCGCGATCTCCTCAATAGCTAGCAGTTTTTTGACATCGGCTTTGGTCATGTCCGAGTCAAAAGGGCTGTCCCACCTCTGGGGTCGGGTTAACGTATTTTGCTTAACCGATATTTCAACCATGCCTAGATGTACCTTGCGATGCTATTTAAATTTGGACGGTAAACGCCCACTAACAGCACTAGATAAGTCTTTTGCAGCTATAGCAGCGGCGAAAGCACGACCATTTACCGTCGTTGGGGTGGCCAAAAAAGCTCCAACTTCAGGCGCTAAAGACTGAACACTTTTCAAGACGGCCGTTGCCGTTGCGATGCGTTTTTCTTGAGCCGCTTTATAAACAGCATGATCAGATTTAGAAATATTTTCTGTGGCGCTCACAAGGGTTGCCGCCTGGCCTATTACATACAGGCGGGACATATCGACAGTCGACATTACTTGATTTTCTGTAACCTTTGGCGGATAAAAGCGGTGTCGTACGGTTCCTTGGCTGTATGCGACAATCTCAAAATCGGGGTTGATCGGATGTTTAGCATCCATCATTGCACTGATGTTTGCGCCGGTTAAAGCTTGTTTTGAGAAACCATGGCAAGAATTGCAATTTACGGCAATATCGTAGAGCGCAGATGGCCAAATCATACCAGCAGCTGTAGCAGATTTAATGCGCTCAGCTTTATGGGCATCATCTTCAGTCTTTACGGTCTTACCTTTGCCGTAATTATTATGAATTGTGATCCACTCTGACGCTGATCCATGGCAGCTTTCACAGCTGACGCCAGCAGCAAGTTTTGGCTTAGCGCCGGCTTTTTTAACGGTTTGCGTGTAATGGCAGCTCATGCAGAGAGCTGTCTTTTTCATCCGTTTACCACCAACAGCTTTTACAATCTTCTTAGCGGCTTTAGATTTGTGCACTTTTTTATAGGATGTTGCGTGTTTTGTTTTTTCCCATACTTCGAATTCAGCCTTATGGCATTCCTTGCACTTGCCCGGGCCCAGATTAAACGGCTTAGCGCTCGCTGTGGTAGGAACAAAAACCAGCCCCAGAGCCCCTAATAACAGGCCCAATGTGACGGTTTTTTGAATATTTCGGAAAGAAACTTTAATAGACACCTCAGAAGCCCCCTATTTGCGTAATAATTTTAATCAATTGATAACTATTAGTATTATTTATGGCCACTTTTAATCCCTTTGTCGATCTTTGTGTTAGCAAAACAAAAATATTTATTTTGCCACAGGAAACCCTGCTCATTTAATGCATACTGATGGGTGACTTCAGACAATTGCGTCTCGTTTCAGTAGTGCTGAGAAATACCTCTATTAGAAATTCTTAATTAGTTACATCAGTAATATGGGGCATCAATGCCGTATTTATATCAGTTCATTCAGCTAGTTTGTAAAAAGTAGTCCTAATAATGCCTCCGCTATCGGGCGAGTTACATATAATTTTTTCTTCTACGGGCCAAAGGTTAAACGGTGGTTCGGCAAGCACTCTTCCACTCGTCATACGGCCTACTGGCTTATCAATATTTGCCGTAAAATTCTCTGAACCTGATAAGTGCAGAGTGAGAAAAAGGTACTCATATTTGGAACAAATCTGGGGTAAGGCATCCATAATTTGTTTATTTGTTAAGTGCTGAAAAAATGTTTAAGAATGGTCTTTGATGACTGCAAAGTTCGGTTGAATTATAAGTAGGTTAACAGAAACTCCACATCGCGCATTGATCGATATCAATTCTAGTAGACTAAAACACCTGATGCCACTTCACCACATCAACTCCCCTGCAATCTTATCCATCGCCTTCTTGTGGTCACCAAACGGAAACAGATGCCCTTACATGCTGGCAAAGACTAGTACAACAATTACTATATTGTCACGAGGGGTCTGGGTGTCCCCTTCGAGGTCTCTCAGGGTGTGTTTCACCTCGTTGGTTATTTTCATCGTCCACATTTTCAGTAAGGCGATGATCACCCCTTCGGTTAATGGCCACTCTGCGCGGCACATTACTAAGAACACGATTGTTAGGTTTTTCATCAGACATTTTATTTTTATCTTTTTCACTGTTTAACACAAACTCGGCATACTCATCGTTCACTGCATCTGTTTTGAACATAAGCGCTGTGTGCAGGGCATCAGCAAGGCCCATTCTTGTGGTTGTTTTTTTAGTTAATAAAGACCAACCATAACTTTTCTTTCAATTCAAAATTTGACGCGTCCCAATGAAGAAATTGGTCTGTGTAATTCGTCTGGTATTGCAGGCGACAGACCGCCTATGATGAGGACTACCGTGATGAAGAAGAGTGAAAATTACCGAACAAAAAAATAATGGAGACGAATGATGCCTAAAGACAAAAATAAGCCTGCTGACAATGCTGTGAAAAATCCCAACGAGGCCCCCAAAGTAAAAATGGCCCCCAATCCGTTCCCTGTAGAAGAGGTTTACGTTGACGGGATCAGTGCTGTCAGGGGACGCGGAGGCGTTTTCAAATTGGAATGCTATCGCATTGCGGGAACTGATCAGGAAGATGGTGCTGAGGTTCGCCGCGTAACTCACAGGTTGGTATTTCCATCTATCGGGATGAATGAGCTTGTTCAGGCCGTTCAGGGTGTTGTGAAAAATATGGAAAATAATCAGAAGAAGGAAAAAGATTAATGATGGTGCGCTTTCAACTGTTTCCGACGACCTCATATGGTAAGTACGAGACAATTGATTACCCACGATTTGATTTTATTCTAACTATACCTAATTTTTTACTAGGCATGAATATAGTTTTGAAAGAAATCTGGCACAACACCTTCACCACCTGTTTATCCGTAAGTTATGGGGAGGGTGTTATTCAATCTGACAAGGATTTTTGACCAATACTTAGTAATCGACAATGTGGGATGTGGAAAGGCCGTGTCATCGAACGCCGTAATGCTTAGTTCGGGGCCTTTATGAAAAAGCCACTTTTCACAATCCCCGGCTTTCCATTTTTGCAAATAAAGTAACTTCTACTTTTCATTCTATTAACCTCACCCCAACAACTCCCTTCCTATCGCGTCCATCGCGGCCATATGATTATCGGACTGGAACAGATGTCCATAACGATCCATCGTTACCTGAAGACTAATATGTCCTGTAAAGGTTTGTATAACCTTTAAGTTATCAGCTAGTGAGTATTTCTTAAATTTTCTTTGTTATTGCATTCGTCTTGAGGATAGCAACAAAACTTAAGTTGCCTAATTTCTGCAGTCAGGATGTTAAACGAACTATAGTTCGCGCCTGAGGGAAACAACCGTTGTTGGCCCAACTGAAACATTCCGGCGATGTTTATGAGTGGGCAACGGGGTGTCGGCTCCAACTTTATCCTTTACGCTAAACGGTCACAAGCCAGGGCTGCTTGTGATGCGGGAGACCTGGTGGGCGAAAATAGCTCTGCACTTCTCAGAACCCAGCATTAGTTGCGTATGCTCGCCAGGTTTTAGGATTGAAGAAGCAGCCATAGCGTTCACCAGTTAACCCTTCGTCATTGCTTCCTCGAGGGTTCTAGCAGAACAAGACGCCCCGTGGCTTGAGGGTTTTAAAAATCTCAAGCAATACCCTCGACAATTCAATGCTCGTTACGTGAAATAACGATGCATTGGCGAACACGCCGTCGAAGTGGCTTTCCGGCAATTTCATGCGAGGAAGTCTTGATGAAGAAACTCACAGCCAGAATGTGTTCGAGCCATAGCCACGAATTCTTTCGATCCGTCTAATCCTGTAACGGTATCATACAAGGATCGGAAATAATACAAATCCCGTCCTGGTCCACACCCCAAGTCGAGGATGGCATGAGGACGTTCTCCCTCGATCGCTTTCAGGAACGCTTCATAGTTTTGACTGACATCGTGATTTCGCGTGCCATACCAGAAATCAGCTGCCAATCGGTCATAATGCCCAATAGTAATTTCGAAATACGCCTCAATCGCAAGTTATGGAGGACAGTGGATATCTCATTGGAATCATCCTCCGACTCAATTGTAGCCCTCACTGCTTTATTAGAAAAGGAACGCTCAACGCCTTAACTGTTGAAAAATTTTGCCACATTCATGCTGGTCCAACGCCTACCCTTGCGACTGGTGATGCCGTTAGCGTTAAAATGATCGGCAATGGCTTGGGGTGTAATCATACCCGCCACCGCGGCGGCTTCAACTTCAACAATGAGGTTACGAAAAAGTGTCTCGTTCTCTTGCTGTTTTGTCATTCCGTATTGCAGTACAAAATCGTGGCAACTTCGGTGTGGAAATTTAACTTTGATCGCCTAAATATATGATGCATATGAAGTGCCTATTTGCTTGGAGGTCAGGTGCCACAAAATGTCTCGTGAACGATTTCATCCGGCAACGGTGGGTTTTGAAATTCAATGTTCTCGGGCTGATCATCAAAGGGTCGTGATAATATATCCAACAATTTGTAAAAAGGCTTAAAATCCTCGCCAAGTGCCGCGGAGATGACCTGCTCGACACGGTGGTTGCGTGGAATATATGCCGGGTTCGTGGCTCGCATAATCTTCTGACGATCTAATTCGCTCTGCCCCTCCTGGACAAGCCGCTCCCGCCATTTTACCAGCCAGCCTTCAGCAGCCGAGCGATCTTCAAAGAGCATAGTAAAGGGTTCATCCAGCGAGTTATTTTCACTACCTTTACGGCTCGATAAGTCGCAAAGCCGTCGAAAGGCCAATGTAAAATCAACTTTGTTAGTAACCATGCAGTCCAGCAACTCTTGCACCAGGTCGGCACCATTATCCTGATGATTCAAAAACCCTATTTTAGATGCAAATTTCGGATCCCTGATGTTATAATACTGCTCTGGAAAACGGTTAAGCTTATCAGTCACCACTTCCACCGCGGCTTCTTCGTTCTCATCAATAAGGGGCAAGATCGAAGAGGCGAAACATGATAGGTTCCAATGTGCGATTTTTGGTTGATTACCATAGGCATAACGCCCCATTTGGTCGATAGAACTGAAAACCATCTCGGGATGGTAGGCGTCCATAAAAGCGCAGGGGCCATAATCAATCGTCTCGCCAGCGATTGACATGTTATCAGTATTCATAACGCCGTGGATGAAACCGACGCCCATCCACTTAGCGATCAGGTCAGCTTGCCGTGCAATCACCCCTTCCAGGAGTGCTAGGTAGACGTTTGGGGATTGCCGTGCCTCGGGATAATGGCGGTCTATGACGTGGTCCGACAACAGCCGAAGGGCATCAATGTCTTGCCGGGCGGAAAAATACTGAAAAGTGCCTACTCTAATGTGACTGCTCGCGACACGAGCCAAGACGGCACCTGGCAACCTACTTTCGCGTATTAATGTTTCACCCGAGGTAACGACAGCAAGTGCGCGTGTCGTCGGGATTAATAGGGACGCCATCGCTTCACAAAAGATGTATTCGCGCAACACCGGGCCGATCCAGGCGCGCCCGTCGCCGCCGCGTGAGAACGGTGTTCGACCGGCCCCCTTGAGGTGGATGTCGTGGCGTCGTCCATCAGAGCCAATCACTTCGCCAATCAAAACCGCCCTCCCATCTCCGAGTTGTGGCACCCAGCCACCGAATTGGTGACCGGCATATGCCATGGCAAGGGGCTCAGCACCTTCTGGAACTTGGTTTCCGGCCAGTATATTGGTGCCCGCTGGTGTCTCTAGAAAGTCTGGATCCAAGTCGAGGTAACGGGCTAGCAACCGGTTGACCTTGATAAGATTGGGTTTTGGTACAGGTGTCGGGTCAAGCCGCGCAAAAAACCGTTCCGGCAATCTGGAATAGGTGTTGTCAAACTGGAAGTACTCAGAACGGGCTGGGATAATATTCATCGGATACCTAGCTAATTATTATGAGGGAATATCCTCCAAGAATGCATGAAGAGATGTTATCACGAAAGTATATTCGGGTTCTAACGGACCCAACGGATATTATATGGGTATGTCTAGACGGTCGTTCCAGGCGTAAATATGTTAAGGTGATAACATCCGCCTATCGCACTTAGCGGTCTTTTTGGTTGCCGTTCAATTTCGTCTGCTTTTGGACAGTATAAGCGGGTTATAATTCACGCATGCGTGAGCAGCCTATAGTTCCACAACGGACTTCAATACTAGTCCACTTACTAATCCCCCCCTAGTCAAATTTCAAACCTTAATGCTCGCCGAAACACGTTTCTGAAATTCCATCGATATTGTGGCAACGCTATCGGCTAATACCAATAAGCACAACTGAAGACACGACAATACAAATGGCACCTAATAGGCGTAAACTAAACTGTTCGCGTTTGAATATCAAAATGCTCAACAAAATAGAAAAGAGAGGCGTTGTAGCGATAATCGGCGCGACGACAGTTAACTCGCCGGCCATTAAAGCGTGGTTGAGGATAAAAATTGATGCCCCAAATACAAATCCCGCTATCACGAACCAATAGGGCGAGCCAGATCGCCAGGCAATCGGCTCTGACGGCCGTTTGATCTGAAGAGACAAAACGGTGATTAAGGCAGACACCGAGAAACCGATCAAACCAACAAAGTAGGGATCCGGGATGTCTTCCATTCCAATCTTCGAAAAAACATGAGCAAGCGCACGGATCAACGCCGACCCGATGGGAAGAAATAACGCCCACATAGGCCAGCCAGACGTCAATTTCAGTTTCGCTGAGGACAATAGCAAGATAGCGCCGATAATCCCTACTGTTCCAAGACCTATTTGCCAGTTAAAAATTTCCCCTAATAACCAGATGCCCAAAATAGCCGCAAACACCGGTGTCGTGGAACTCATGGTCGAGGAAAGTGTTGGTCCCAAATACTTGATGCCTGCTACGGAGAGGTTGGCAGATAGGGACGGGCGGAAGATACCGACCAGGACAAAAATAAAAACGGTCGAGTTCAGAAAATGAGATGGATTCAACATTACTGGCGCGGCGAGCCAATAGCACAAAGCCGCAGAGGAAATAGAAAGCGCCGTCCCACTTCTAGAATTGGTTCCGCTGGCTAGCCCCCGGCTTTGAAAATGTCCCCCAAGGGCAAACAAAAAAGCTGAGCACAATGTCAACAAGATGGGGGGGAAATCAGAAGTCATAAGGCAAAGAAAACCTTCTCTCAGTATTTAGTCAAGCTAATCACGACTTACCGTCGTGTGTAGATTTATAATTGTTTGTTATTGCAATTTGAAAACCGGGAACTTTATTCAAAACGTCGAGCTTTACCAAAATTAAGAAATCTGGTTTTCCAATCCTTACTACCAGTATTGGGTGGCAGAGCGGAAACAAAAAGAACATCATAGGAACAGCCGCTTGTACCCCTGAATGAGAATTCGGAGATGTGGCC
>JAPKAX010000278.1 GCA_028825025.1 Rhodospirillales bacterium
TAATGTGTGGCGAGGTTGTCGCAACTGACGACAGTTCCGGGCTGCAATTCCAGAGCAAGAACGTTTTGGACATAGGCTTCAAAGGCCTCACCATCCATTGCGCCTGTGATGACCCACGGCGCGATCAGATTGTCGTGCATCAAGCCTGCAATGAACGTTTGCGTTCCCCACGCACCAAACGGGGCATCCATTTCCAGGCGCTTTCCGCACAAGCTGCGCCCGTATTGGCGCGTCAAATTGGTTTTTACTGATGTCTTGTCAATGAACATAAGCTGATCAGGATGCGCTTGCATGGCAGGAAGATGGTGTTTGAACCAGTTTCGGCTGCGCTTCTTCACATGGGCGCACAGCCGTTCGGTGGCAACCAGCGACTTTTTTTATATGTGTACCCGAGCTTGCGCAGGAACCGTCCGAAGGAGGCGGAGTGTGCGGCAACGCCAGCGGTAGCTTCCAATGCTCCCGCCGGTTGTGGCAAGTTGATATCGCCATCTTGCGCTACCAGTTCTTCCAGAAACGCCGGATAACGGGACAACTTCTCCGGTGGCTTTGGGTTCTGGCTGGAACGAACCCGTCTCCCACAGCTTGCGTTGCCATCTTACGCCAGGTGGTGGAGGGTAATTTGAGCCGCGCAGCTGCTTCACGACGACTCAAGCCCTCTTTGATACACTCTTCAAAACGCACCCGGAGCGCCAATGGTAATGATGCTGACATAAAGCATCCTCCCAAGAAGGATGAAACACCAATTAGGCCGTTTGGGAATCCCACGATTCATGGTCCAAGCTCAGCGCCTTAATAAATTTAACTTTATTGTAAAAATTTAATACTACCTTGATAAAAATTTTGAGTAATCACCGGAGTGAAACATGACCAATGATTTATAGAGTACGGTCCAAGCCGACATAACGACCAAGGATTTTCAGGGTAAGAAGGCACAAACCAAAAAAATAAACAGCTGATGAAGATGAAGCTAGAAAAGTGATATATGATTTTTTTTCCATTAATGAACGTAAAAAAAAGGTTTTAGCGTGTAAACAAATGTTGATAATGAAGCATTTATTGCACACACGAAAAATTCATTCAACTAGACTTTATTCCCATTACACTGACCCTGCTGAGAACCATGTACATTGAAATGCCAGGTTTAGGAGATAGTTATACAGAAATTTTTTTGTTAAAGTGGTAGGTCATACAATAGTTTTCCACGGGCCCAATAAGATTTGACAAATTTTTTGATGGTTTTTGAACAAGGCCGTGAAAAAGTTAGGCCCCATACGATTTGAGGCTCTGGCTGACCCTAGCAAAACTTCCAACAGACCATGTTCTAAATGGTACTAATTCTATCAAAAGTTCCCATAGTATAAATTTATATCGGTGACGGCCAAGCCCATCACACCGTCACTATAAGCTACGGAAAACGGAAAATGACTAAACATCATTTACCAAACATCCAAAAAAAGCAATGCTCTCACACTCAAAATATTAAAGAATCAGGCAATTATCGTGCAACCTAATCCTCACAAACCCGCAAAAGCATGATTTCGCAAGTTGGCATGCAGCAGCATCACATGTCTGCTTTTGAGGAGTCAGCGCTGAAATCACTATGCTTTGTTTGGTGCACAAAGTTAGCCCAAAGCGTGCCACTCCACGTGGTCCAATCAATGGAAAGACCGGTCTTAACAAGGCTGCAATGTGTCAATTTTGGGGTTCAGCCCGACAGGCGCAGGGGGCCATCGCTTGGCCCCCCGCCATCCTCACGTTCGTGTCTTGGCAGCCGAGGGCTCGTATCGAATGCAAAAGTTGTGCAATTTAATACGAACACTCGGCTGTATTCCAACGGTCTTGTGTCCTTGAAAAGGGACTATGCAGATTTGCATCCCATAGTCCCTTCCCGAAGTGGCAGCCGGACACATGCTGCTAATTAAGGTAACGACCATATTCGTAGGTGTTTAACGCCTCACCGATTAAATAATCATTTTTTTTCGCGTCAGTGCTAACAGGCAGCGAAAATCTATCCAAGGGGCGCGTACATAAAGGCCGTATTTTAAAGATCAATATGCTGTGGTCGCTGCCAAATCTATTACGTTTCAGCCTATTTTGTCAAACGTCGCGCTGCAGTCATATCTGTAGTTGCACCTGCAAAATAAACTTTTTTCACAATCCAACTGTGTCAGCTTTTCGAGATTTTCTTTGCTTTCCTGTTCAGTTACTTCGAAAGTCAGAGCGCAAAGGATACTATCAGTATATACGCCTAAAAAGACCCCAAAAGCCTCGGGCTTAACAAAAGCACCCTACGTCATAGATTTTTTGGTTGATCCCAGAAGCAAATACTCTAAAGACGAGCGATCGACTTTTGCTAACGCAGCTCTTTAATATGTTTAAGGAACCCCAATGGCTTCAATTATTGAAAGCAACCTGACCATAGATGGCAATCTGAAATGCGATGGCGATCTTGTCATCAACGGCCGCGTGCACGGCGATGTTACGGCTAAAAACCTGACGGTTTCCGACAACGGCAGCTTGCAGGGAAATATCTATGCAACGATCGTTGAATCCAATGGAACAATCGCGGGTAATATTACCGCGACAGCCATAAATTTAGGCGAAAACTCAAACACGCATGCATCTGTTAAGGTGAAGGAAGCAAACATTAAAGACGGCGCTTTAGTTGTTGGTCAGCTAAAAATTGGGCTGACTATGTCTCAGAGTACAAAAGCACAAAAACCGTGATTGGAACCTGGTACAGTAAGCGCCAGCTGACAGAAAATACGGGCGCCAACATTAGATTGAAAGATTTCAATAATACAGGGCGTGCGCGTAAAGGCAGTGTTTATAAACTTCAAGGTATACAACGCCTCTATTCGTCAAAAGCCCAAACTAATCTGGGCTTTTTGCCAGACTATTGGTCGCATTATTTGAATTTCCAGGCCTGCGCCAAACTTTAAACTTGGTGACAAAACATTTGACGGTCCGGGGCCAACAGAGATATGACAAAATAAATTTCGTTATCTAGCGAGTTATCTATAGGCAAGTGGTTTTTGCGTCTTTTGACAACAGATTGCGTCACTTCAGTTTTAAGCGATCAAGATAGCCTCAACGTTTGGTTTGATGTGAGAAAGCTATACAGGCAAATTAGCACTCGTAACCAAGCCGCTGTCAGATTCATCTGTCCACTGGACAAAATACGATGAACACCCTACGAAGACAGGCCGATCATGGTTGAGCCACGCATTGATAATCAAACCCATCGCAGTCAAAGTGCCAGCTTTTAGCTCAACAAGTAATACCAATATAGTAAATGAGCTCAGTTCGATCCTTGTGGTTGATCTTTTTTAAGCTTACCAAGGCTGAAATCATTATAAATTGGCCTGAAGTGACCTTGATACGACGATACGGATTTTACGCAACCACATTAATTTCTTCATTTCTAATTTATGTCTACCCAATAATAATACGCAACATCTTATGTGGGGAACGGTACAGCCAGTATTCATATCATCGCTGCAAACAATCACAGTTGCGATCTTGATTGTTTACTTCATGCGGTCTAACAGTACCTCTTACCCATTGAAGCTGTTTGTTTATGAAGGAATGAGAATAGGTTTTATTTCATTTTTTGTTGTGACCACCGGGTTTACTTTAAATCATTTACAGAGGTGGTCCTGTTTGTTCGACCACTTTGCAGCCCGTTTAAG
>JAPKAX010000279.1 GCA_028825025.1 Rhodospirillales bacterium
AAGTGTTCAGAAAAGATAGCCGTCTGACCTTGGCTGATAACACCCTTGCAGGCGCAGACCTTGAGATGGAACAGTCACTCAGGGTTATGACGGAAATTGTGCAGGATGATGCTTGTAATGCAATCGCTCGAGCAACTTCGACACCTGCCAGCTTATTGCGCGAAAATTCGGTTGCAGGACGCTTTTCCGGCACCCAGTCACAAGCCATATTCTTGGATGCCGGCTTCAAGCACTCGGCATTATTTCCTGAGCCTTGAATTCAAGCATCAAGGCTGCTTGGAAACAATCGCCATACACATCCCAACGCCGCTCATGACTGGCTGTCTGATAAGCGACTCAACTTGAGGCATTTTGTCAGCGTGACGGCGTATCCTTTGTAAAAGATATCCGTGATTTTATAATTAAAAAGGTAGATTTAGCTTTTTCAGACAAAAGCAACCAGCAGTTGAAAATACTGTTTTGTATGCGTTTGATGTGGCGCTTGATGGAATAGAGCAGCGCGTTTCAGACTCTGTTGAAGAGCCTGTTGATAGCCAAACTGAAAGCAAACTTTTCCACTTGGAAATCATTTCCTGTAATTTCGCAGAATTCAAGCTTTAGCTTCAAAGGTCACGACCCAAATTTATCTGAAAAATTCCGTCACTTTGTCATTCTCGTAGCCATTCATTCGTGTTGGATACATCTTAGCATGCTGTACGAATTCGCAGGACCACTTCAATCCAACATGGGCGGCCGACAAACGATAACTGGTAGCCCAGCGCCATCAGGCAAAAGTCTGGCGTCGGATTCGAGGTGAATTAAAGCGGCTTAAAAGCCCCATAGTAGATGCGGGGCTGATGCCAGTTGAATACTCACTTAAATGAAAAGTTAAGCAGGAATTGTTGTCACAATACTTTTTAAGACTACTACGATGAGGTCAAAGTGCTGCCTCAAATTAGCCCCTTAGAAAACCACAACGGGATGACCCTATAAGGAAGTGCACGGGACCGGTGCATCTTCATGAATAAGGTTTTTGGACTGTAGCGCGGCCCAAAAAGCCGCAGGGACTTCAAATGATTGCCATGCCAGAATTTCTTCCAATTCAATTTTTGAACGGGGACCAGGAATAACTGAAGAGACGATATTATGCCCTAGTGGAAATTGAAGGGCTGCGGCAGGAACGGGGACACCAAATTCATCCGCCACTTCATTCAAGGCCCGGACTTTCTTTACAATTGTCTCTGGCGCAGTGTCATAGTTCCACATCCCACGGCCAACCAGAACGCCCGAATTAAAAGGACCGCCACAGATAATAGTGGTTCCAGCGATTTCACAAGCTGGGAAAAGTGCATCAAGCGGTGTCTGCTCAAGCAGTGTGTAACGTCCCGCAAGCAGAAACACATCCCACAGACCTATACCCAAAGCGTCTAAGCATACTTGGTTTTCGTTCACACCAAGCCCAATTGCTTGCACACGGCCCTCAGCGCGCAATTCATTCATAGCTTTATAGCCGCCGTCCTGCAGGTCTTTGAAATGCTTCGCGTTATCATCACCATGCTGAAAAGTTCCAATGTCATGGGCCAGCAAAATATCGATCCTATCCAAACCAAGCCTTTGTAGACCATCCTCAAAAGCCCTCATTACACCATCATAAGAGTAATCATAAACAGGATGAAACGGCAGTGGATCAATCATACCAAAATTCATAGGCTTATTGACAGCACCGGGAGCCAGTAATCTTCCCACTTTGCTAGACAGTATGAAATTTTTTCCGCGCAATTGGTCGCCTACCAGACGTTCTGAGCGCCCAAACCCATACCACGGCGCCGTGTCAAAATAGGACATGCCTGCATCAAGTGCAGTCGAAACAATTTCAACTCCCTGCGCATAATCGAGATCAGCGAAATTACCCCCAAGTGGGGCACCGCCCAGACCAAGAACATCTATTTCAAGCTGTGTCTTACCTACTCGTCTCTTTTCCATGTTGTTAATCTCTCTTGAAAATTACTTAAATAGGTCAGCCAAACCGTCAAGCAGGATAGATTGCCAACTACATATCTTCTATATGCGTTACTTTTCATCCTACTAGGCAAATACTTGTCGCATCTTTACCAACAAGTCTAGTTTTTCCACCCCAGAAGATTGCGTGGTTTTCAGTTGTATCCTTTTCTCATAAAGCGTTCAGTTCTGAGGACCTTTTGGGCTCTGCCCAATATCTGCCACAAAGGCTAAATTTCTAACCAGCGGGCGCCCTTAGGGTTCTGGCTCGATCAAACCCGTCTCCCGCAGCTTGCGTTACCATCATACGCCAGTGTCAGCGGATAATTTGAGCCCCACCGCTGCTGCATCACCGCTCAAGCCCTCTTTGATACACTTTTCAAACCGCGCCCAGAGTGCCAACGGCGTTTATGCTGACATAAAACATTCTCCGAAGAAAGATGAATCACAAATTAGGTTGTTTGGGAATCCCACGATTCATGTTTCAAGTTCGGCGCTTTAGTAATGAAGATGCTTGGCGTATTCCATCTGCTGTGACTGATTTAAGACAAAAACGAGGTGAAGAAGTCATAGGTTATAAAATTGTATGTGTTGCAAAATAAATCCAAGATAAAAATAGGGTTTACTAAACCTGCGTGGGGTAGACTTTGAAAAGATGAACTATCCCACAACGGTGCTGTTCTAAAAAAAGAAATTATTCAAACCCTGCGATGGAAGCTGAATTTGGAATTGTGGTGGTTGATCGCATTTTTAACCATGTGAATGGCAGCGTTAAGGGAATAGCGGCTGTTTAATAAAAGGGCCAATATCTCGAAAAGCGGAAAGCCGTACTAGATGCTTGGGCAAGGTACGTTCAAAATCCCACGTGACTTATAGCACTTCCAAAATCCAACTATAAAATTAAAATACAATTAAAACAATGGTTTGAATAATATTATTGCTTGACGGGTATTCTCGATTAGGCCTAAATTATATAAGGAAAATGCTCATTCATAGTTGCCCGGAACGACGCGCCAATATGATGGGGGCGGTTTAAGACGATCAGTGTTATGCATTCTTAATGTGTGGCGACAGTCGAACTTACTGCAACAATTTAGGAGTTTCTGTCATAAAATTTATGTCTCGTAGCAACGTCTTAAAACTTTCCGACATTAGCGTATGGACGCCTCATAGATGGCAGAAAGAACACCAGTTCCCAAATGCTATTCATGCCTCTGGCAAAGTCCGCATGTAGCGTGGAATAGATGTTGAAGGTTGGATAGTTAGTCAGGCTTGAAAGGAGACTTGGGATAAATTTTGGGCACCAAAAAGCCAAAAAAATGACCCCATTGATTTTATTGGATAATCTACCCCAAAAAAAATCTATCCCAAAGTTGGGATTATGATTAGTATTATATTAAATCAATGACCTACACGATTATCCCAAAATCCCAACCGTTCTACCCCTATTACATAGGGGGGTATATAAACTACCCCCCCTGATATTTATAAATCCATGATCGGGGCTTGTTCAGGCAACGAATACTTCGGACACGGACGGTCACCCGTTGGAATGTGAACCTTGTATATTTCTAAACACCGTGGCCTTATCTGACATCGCTACATCGCCAGCACCTTCGAAGGGACGTCTATGAAAATTATGAAAGCCGGATCACGACCAACCAAGCAGGCATCATCAGATTGGTTTACGGGCA
>JAPKAX010000280.1 GCA_028825025.1 Rhodospirillales bacterium
AATTCAACATAGATGGCCGCGGCGTCACCAAGATCATTGTAACTCTGCCCCGCAAGCGTACCAACAACCCGCGCAACATCGCATCACCAGCGCCATCCATCGCCGCATTCGCTTCGTCAAACAACAGAATTCGGGGTTTGTCGACAAGGGCGCGCGCAATAGCGGCACGTTGCTTAGTGCCCCGTGGCATATAGGCGAGCTCGCCCAATTGCTGTTTAACATCCATCGTTTTTTGTTTTTTACGCCCAAACATTAGCGTCGTGCCCATCGCCGATCAAAAATGCTCAGTACCTTTAAGAATCTTACGACGGCGTGCGCTTAGATTCTCGCCTCTCTACACCTAGAGAAACTTCCTTAAATATTCCTTACGAAATCAAATCTAGCGATCCACATATTTTGGAAAAATGATTAAAAATTAACAACATAAGGTGTAATAGTATCGTTTCCAAAGGACGCTTATTTGAGTAATTGTGACAATCGATTATGCAGGCGCGTAAAAACTGTAAAAGCTTCACGCTTAGATTATTTTTGAACCAGCCCCTAATGTGATTTTTGGATCGGATAATGTTTTCAAAATTATTTGATCATAATTCGAGAGGGTTGTGACTTTGTGGCGACTTGAAAACACCGATGCCCACGCGACTTTATTATCATTTGGAAGTCCTAAAATTTGTGTCAGCTCTTCTAACACGCAATGATCGATAGCAGCGTATGAGCGTTCTGAGTTAACAATAATAATTGCATTATCAATGACATTATTTTTTGGTGTGAAGATAAAATAAAACCGTTTTCAGATGCCCATCGACGTGAAATTATTTTCTCAACAAGAGCTAAAGTTGGGTTCGTCATTTGGAATTTAAGGACAAATTTTATAGTAATATTTGGCTTACTTTTGTGGTTTTTATAATCTTCCATCAGTAATTTTATGACTTCAGTTAATCGGCTTAAATGCTTCTGCTCAACATCAAACTGCGCGTCAGTAACAGGAATTTGTTCGAACATAAATTGCTTATTTTACTCTGCACCCTCAACAACTCTATCCACACACGCTTGCATAGATATCCGTAAAGGCTAGTTCCACTTTAAGATATTTTATCATGTTTTTTTACCCACGATTCATTACCAGATACAACGGTCTCGAAGGCTCTATAAAGATCACCTACGGTCGGGTTTTATTCCTTTTTAGGCTTAGCGAATGCCGCTTGAGAAAGCACAAAATCACAGGCAATAGTGCTGCATACAATATGTTTATAAATGCTGAAATACATTCTCTTTGAGCCTTTTAGGTAAGGCTTATCCTTTAATCGTCGCCAAAATTGTCCAAGACAACAACATCTTGTTTGCCGTTTTAACATAGGTATCAAAGATCTCTGTTGGTGCTGTATAGGACCAAATATGAGCTAAATTATGAAAAGGTCTAGGCACAACAACAATACGTTTCGTAAAACTTTGCCCAGCATGCCGATAAGAGACGATAAGCTCTCGGCCATTCAAACGATAAGGTTCGCGAAAATACTCCCACGGTCTATCATTCAATATTTGCAACTGCTGCACCGATTTTTGAAGCGAAGACTTCAGTTCAGACAAAGCTTTAATAGCCGCCTCTTCGGATGAGTTTGCATTTGGCGGAGAAATATTTTGAACACTTACAATTGCAGAGTAAGCATCACTTCCTTCTGCGCCACTAAACATTGCTGTCATCCGTGATGGTTTGATATACACCCATTCCTTGGGGTAACGGATCGTATACCCATATTTTGGCTCCTTATACAAATTTGATGCCAAAGTAACAACTGGTTTTAAAATATCGTCTGGACCTGGCCTAAAATGGGCCAGTATCCATTCATATTCATGCTCTAATTGCTGATATTCACGTTCCGCTGCAAAAAAGATAAAAACATGGTCCGTCCGCCGGCCCCGAATAATATCGACCCGCGCTTTGGTATGTGCTCCTTTATATAAAGCCCCAATTGCTGGCAAGCCAGATATTTTCTTGAACGTTTGATCTTCTTTGTAGCCCCATGTTTTCCCTTTGCCTAAATATTTAGCTTCAAGCTTTAGCACCATATCGTGCAACGGAATATTCGGGCGCACCGGGCCAGATTGGATACTGACCCGATAGCCTTTGCGTGATCGAATAGATATTTGTGGGTTTTTATCATCTCGTTCAAGCAGCTGTGCCCCCGGTGGAACAGCGATCGTAAAACCGCGAACCGGATGCGTGTAAATACGTGATTGTGCCTTTCCAGCAGCGTTTAATCTTTTCGATTCTATTGGTTTTTCAAACTTTTGATTAGCAGCCATCAGGGTTGTTGGGTATAATCCCCATGCAACAATCATGAACACTTGCCCGAAAACCTGTACTTTCATTCTCTGTTCACTCCACAAAGGCGATTTAAAGTATCTAATGTTAGATAATATTTCGTAATATTTGGTTAACCATAATAAACCTAATTAGAGAATTCACATGGCACGGGTAAAAGAAGATTTTTGAAGTTTAACCGGCGTCCAAAAAGCGACAATTTTCATGCTGTTCATTGGTCAGGAAAATTCAACGAAATTGTTCAAACGAATGGACAACGAAGAAATTCGCTATTTTTCTCAAGCCATGGCCGGGTTAGGGCCAATTATATCGGCAATCATTGAATGATTATTTGTCGAATTTTCCGATCAATTAACTTCATCTGTTGGACTTGTTGGCTCGCACTCATTTACTGTGCTATTGCTGATGGGTGCCTTACCCGCGGACCATGTTTCTCAAATCATGGAAGAGATATGCGCGGCCCTGTGGGTCGGACCATGTGGGACAAGCTGGGGAGCGTAAACGAAGCCGTGTGGCAAACTACCTTAAAAACGTATAGCCACAAATCGTTGCCGTGGTTTTATCTAAAATCTAACCAGACCATGCATCGCGCGTGTTAGCTATTTTACCTGGGGATTTTTCATTGGAATGCATTATGCGGATGTTGCCATGGAAGCCGTTCAAAAAGATATTCTGGACCATGTTGAGCGCTCCTTGCGGTCTGAATTTATTACCAGCTTAGCTAACTCCGCGCACCGCGATAGCCATGAAGTTAAGGATGATAATATCAAGAGCTTAATGTAAACCTTTGATGATCTAGCAAAGTTCCATTCATGCGGAATTCAGTTGTTGTTACGCCAAGAGTATAAATGCAAGAACCCATTCAATCGCTGACTTTTCTAAGGATTGCGGAAGCAAGTAGGGAGCAGAAAAGGCGGTAATGATGACATCAAGCACCACCCGTAAAGGTAAGAACTCGCCCCAGAAAAAGCGTACTTGAATGTGTATCAATAATGTCATCCACAGTTCGCTATTGATGCTTGCTGATTTCTATTATAAATGGGAAACAGACTTTAATTGTGAGTAAATTAGCTTTATTTTCACATTTACAAATTACAAAGATTAGAATAAAGCAATAACACACTCTCATGTAAGACTTTACTTGGATATCAGATGTTTTATTAAGGTCGTCTAGGCGAGGCACGTGGTTTAATTTCGCGTAATGTACGCCCAATTGCCGCCACATCTATTGGTCTGACATCCACCCCCAAAGGGTTAGGAATCACCGCAAATGCAGATTTATCTCCCCATTGCCGAAATGTCGGTCAATATCTTTTTGATAT
>JAPKAX010000041.1 GCA_028825025.1 Rhodospirillales bacterium
ACTGATTCGAAGTGTGAAAAATGTGGGCTCCCTAAAGCTATGCAATCCAATTGATTTCCGCTCGACTGGCTCAGTCGGTCGCGCACTCCTTTAAATTCAGCCGTTGTCGGGCTAAGAACTGGGGTGCTAGGAATCTCGCTACAAATGGCTTCCAACGTCGGGGCTTCTGGGGTTTGGCCAACAATATGGAACAATCCAACGGCACCAGTTGATGCCGCCCCAGCGCCCAAGGCTTTTAGGCGGTCTTCGGGGATGGGTTCATCAAGCCCGATGATTGCCGCCACGTTTGATCCAACATTTTTGCCTAACCAAGATCCCAATACTGGGTAAAAGCTCTCTGATGATTTAAGAGCTGATGATATTTGAGTAATATCGATTATCAATGTCGCGTGGCGATTTTCAGGGATATGGAGCCCGGCGTAAGGCGCGCGGCCGACCAGCGCCAAACAAATATCTAACAAGTCGCCATATCTGTTTGTTCGAGCCCCTAATACTGAGTTTGCAAATATAACGGCGTTGCTTTCTCCCCAGGCTATGTCTTGGCCCAACGCAGGGCGATGGCCTACCTGATAGGGCGCGCAGGTCCAACTGGCTTGGCACTTCAAAGCCAGATACGCCTGCATTTGGCGCTTTGCCATGGCTTGTGAGTGGTCATCGAATTTAACTAAATCGGGATGGATTAAATCTAGGGCACCAACGTTTAATGTGGCGGGCACACAAACCACACCGCCTAATTCGACCAAACGTTCAGCAAAATAAACGCCGCTGTCGCCGTGGTATAAGCAGCCATCAATATGGGCGGATGCTATGGGTATCAGTTTAGGCGCGCCCAAAATTTTCGCCGTTTCAACCACGATTCGCATGGCCAGCGCTAAGGCGGGATCTTCGGGGTTTGTTAATAATGCTGTGTCTGTGTCAGTTAAGTGTACCATACGTGACCCTAACGGATGGTAACTCAGAATGCTAATTTCTTGGCACATTCGAATTGCATGTCTAAGCTGTCTTTAAAATTTTAAAACATATGGGGAGACGATCAATGAGCGTGACTTGGAGCGGTGTATTTCCGGCCTTAATGACGGAATTTAATAAAGATGGAAGTTTGGACTTAGACGGCACACAGCGCCATATCAAATCGTGTATGGATGCGGGTATTGAAGGTTTGGTGATGTTGGGGACGCTAGGTGAAAATGCGTCTTTGCGAGCTGAAGAAAAAGAAGCGGTTCTTAAGGCGTCAGTTGAAGCGACGGAAGGCAAAATTCCGGTTTTGTCAGGCGTTGCTGAATACACTACTGAATTAGGCCTTGAACATGCTGCCCGGGCTAAGCGGGCGGGCTGTGAAGGTTTGATGGTATTGCCCAGCATGGTTTACCAGCAGGACCAACGCGAAGGACAAGCGCATTTTAACGCCATAGCCAACGGTGCCAATTTGCCGGTCATGATTTATAACAATCCAGTCTCATATAAGTTGGATATGACGCCGGAAAGTTTTGTTGAAATGTCAGCCAACAATAACATTGTTGCGGTTAAAGAATCATCCAACGACAGCCGCCGCATGACCGATATGATCAATGCCTGTGGCGATCGGTATGTTATGTTTTGTGGTGTTGATGATTTGGTTTTAGAAAACTTAATGTTCGGTGCAACCGGTTGGGTATCAGGTTTGGTCAACAGCTTTCCGAAAGAAGCGGTTGCTTTATATACGTATGCCAAGGCCGGAAAGACGGAAGAAGCGGTTGCTTTATATCGCTGGTTTATGCCGCTATTGCATTTGGATGTGGACGTGAAATTGGTTCAATACATCAAGCTGGCCAACCAAATGACCAGCGAAGGATCGGAATGGGTTCGCCGACCACGTATGGAATTGATTGGTGATGAGCGTAAAAAGGTTGAAGCTATTGTCCAAAAGGCATTGGACACACGGCCTAATATTTGACCCCAGGGTCAGGATACTTAATGGCAAAAGAAGATCCAATAACTTTGGTAATTGGCGCTGGGATCGTTGGCTTGGCGTGTGCTTATTATTTGCATGTCCAAGGCCGATCTGTCTGTGTTATCCACGATGCCCCTTTGGATGAAACAGCATCGTGTGGAAATGCGGGGGCGATTGCAATGGCTGAAATCATACCCCTAGCCGGGCCGGGCACTTTGTTAAAGGCGCCTAAATGGCTGTTAGATCCAACGGGCCCCTTAAGCATTCGGGCCGGTTATACGCTCAAACTTTGGCCGTGGTTTTGGCGCTTTGTGAAAGCCGGAACTCCGGCCAATCGCCGGGCGCTGACACAAGCCATGGCGACATTGTTAAAGACTGCATTTGAGGATCATCAAACGGTTTTGGATGCCAGCAAGTTAAACCATTTGTTGAATAAACAAGGGTCGTTATTTGTTTATCGCAATGAACGTGGACGCCGGGCAGATCGGGCGTCTTGGGATTTAAGGCGCGATTGTGGGCTTGAATTTAAAGCTTTGGACCGGGCCGGTGTGCTTGCGTATGAGCCCGCATTAGGGCCGTTGGCGCATTGCGGATATCGGGTCGAAGATTGGGCCCATTACCGCGATCCGGGGGAATTGGTTTTGGGGCTTGCGGCCTACTTAAAGTCTCAAGGCGTTATGTTCGAGGTGGGGCAAGTTAAGCAAATTCTGGTGGAGAATAACAAACCAACAGGCGTTCAGTTGGTGGGTGGAAAAATCAACCCATGCGCGCATGTGGTCGTTGCGGCAGGCGCATGGTCGGCCGAGTTATCCAATCCATTAGGGGACTATGTGCCGCTGGAAACCGAGCGGGGCTATAATACAACGCTAGAAAATCCGGGCGTCGAGGTGAAGTCTTTTGTGACTTATGCGCAAGATCAATTCGTGATGACAGCCATGCAGATGGGGCTACGCATTGGCGGTGCTGTTGAATTGGCAGGCTTGGATGCGCCGCCCAACTATAACCGATCAAAAGAATTGTTACGATTAGCCAAAAAATATGTACCGGACTTAAATACGGATGGGGGCACGGTGTGGATGGGCCACCGCCCCTCAACGCCCGATTCTGTTCCGGTTATTAGCCCGTCACAAAATGTTAAGAACGTGTATTATGCTTTCGGGCATGGGCATTTGGGTCTGACTGGTAGCATGACAACCGGGCGATTGATTGCTGATCTGATGGCAGGTAAAACTCCAGGCATTGATTTAAGTCCTTTTTATGTTGGGCGTTTCGCCCACCCTTATCATATCGGGAGGTTCTAGAATGGCACGTCACACTTATTCGTGCATCGATGCCCACACCTGCGGCAACCCGGTTCGGGTGGTGGCAAGGGGGGGGCCTGAATTGGTCGGTGCCAACATGATCGAAAAGCGTCAATATTTTTTGGATAATTTTGATTGGGTTCGCACCGGTTTAATGTTCGAGCCCCGCGGTCATGATGTGATGTCTGGTAGTGTTTTATATCCACCAACCCGGCCCGACTGCGACGTTGCCATTTTATTTATTGAAGTCAGTGGTTGCTTGCCCATGTGCGGTCACGGCACCATTGGCACTGTAACCGCTGCCATTGAACACGGCTTGGTAACTCCAAAAACGCCCGGACTATTGCGTCTTGATACACCCGCCGGGGTGATTGAAGCGCAGTATGAAATGGACGGGGAATTTGTTAGCAGCGTGCGAATTCGCAATATAGCATCGTATTTGCACGCGGTGGATTTAGAAATTAATGTACCCGGTTTAGGGCTTTTGCGGGCCGATGTGGCTTACGGTGGGAATTTTTACGCAATCATCGAACCTCAGGAAAATTTCACAGATTTAGCCGATTTAGGGCCCAGCGAAATTCAACGCTTAAGCCCCATTGTTCGTGATTTAATGAACGATGCTTATGAGTTTCACCACCCAGAGACGCCAGAAATCAAAGGCTTGTCGCATCTGATGTGGACCGGGAAACCGTTGGATAAATCATCAACGGCGCGCAATGCTGTATTTTATGGCGATAAAGCCATTGATCGATCCCCGTGTGGAACTGGAACCTCGGCCCGCATGGCCCAATGGGCAGCACGCGGGGAATTGGAAGAAGGCGATGTGTTTGTGCATGAAAGCATTATTGGTAGTGTTTTCAAAGGACGGATCGAAGGACGGGCCCATGTTGGGAATTACGATGCGATCTTTCCATCAATTGAAGGATGGGCGCGCATTCACGGGCTAAATACGATTTTTATTGATGACCGCGATCCGTTTGCATACGGGTTCAGTGTTATATAAATTTTGAGTAATTGATTTATATAACATTAACGCATACATTAATGTATGCGTTAATGTAGCTAGAAATGAAATGACCTTGCATCGTATAGATATCGCAGATCTAGAATTTATAGGCACGGGCTTAATAGGTCTGAATGTTTTCTGGCAACGAAGTCCGGGCACTTGCGTGTCGCAGATGTGTGGGGCTGGATTTAAAAGCGGCATATTTGGGCTGCTTGCTTGGGGATCAAATCGTAACCTTTAGGTCACCCATCGCAGGGCACCCGCCAAACCATTGGAACGTTACTCTTTAATTATGAAAACAAGGATCAAATCAGATGAATAACGAAAAAATATTTTCCATTGCGGTTATGCCAGGTGATGGCATTGGCACTGAAATTATGACCCCGTGTCTAGAGGTGATGGCGGCGGCTATGGAGCGTGTTGGCGGAGTTCAAATGGATTTCACAACCATTGAAGCGGGGGCCAACTGCTATACAAAAAACGGCGATGCCTTCCCGCAAGAATCGAAAGACGTAGCTTTGGCTGCCGATGCTATTTTGTTGGGGGCCATGGGCTTGCCAACGGTTCGTTACCCTAATGGAACAGAAATCGCACCACAATTGGATTTACGCTTTGATTTGGGCCTGTATGCCGGCGTTCGCCCGTTCCGCGCCGTGCCGGGTATCCCAAGCCCGTTATCGGACCCACGTGCTAAAGACATTGATTTTGTTCTCATTCGTGAATCGACGGAAGGCCTGTTTGCATCGCACGGCAAAGGCACGGTTGAGAATGATGCGATTGCCACTGAAACATTGGTCATCACCCGCGATGTTTCCGAACGCTTGTTTGATTTTTCGTTCGATCTTGCCCGCCAACGGAAATCAAAAGGCTCAAAGGGCAAAGTCAGTTGCATAGATAAAGCCAACGTCTTTATGGCGTTTGCATTTTTCCGCAAAATATTTGATGAACGTGCTGCCCTAAATGCCGATATTGATACTGAACGCGCTTATATTGATGCAACGGCGCTGAATATGGTCCGTAACCCATTAGGCTTTGATGTGATGGTGACTGAAAATATGTTTGGCGATATTTTGTCTGATTTGGGTGCGGCTTTGGTTGGTGGTATGGGCATGGCACCATCGGCTGATATTGGAGATAAACATGCTGTATTCCAGCCGTGTCACGGCAGCGCGCCAGATATTATTGGAACCGGTAAAGCCAATCCGACGGCAATGTTTATGTCAGGTGCTATGATGCTTGATTGGTTGGGCACCAAGCATAATGTCAACGATTGTAACCGCGCCGCAGCGTTGTTAAACGCGGCTATTGATTACGCCTATGAAGGGGGTGAATTAATGCCCCATGAGTTGGGTGGGCAATCAGGAACCACGCCGATTGCGGAGCGAGTGCTGGCTGCATTTGATAAGATTGAAGTAGCTTAAGTTTTAGGCCGACCAGTGGAGAGATCGTAATCTTTGAAGACCTCAGCAACGCGGATTTGGTAATCTTTGAAAATTCCCCCCCGGCCTTCCGATTGGGCGGCTGCGTGGGCAGGTCTGTTGTACCATTGATTAACCGCCACTTGGTCGCGCCAATAGGAAAGGGATACAAACTTTCCTTCCATGGCCAAGCTTTCAAACCGCTCAATTGATATGAACCCATCTATTGCAGCCAGTTGTTCGCGCAACTGTCCGGCCAGCTCGAAGTACCTGTCTTTTTTTTCTTCAAATATCTCGACTTCAAAAATAACAACGATCATCAGTGCTCCCTTGGGTGTGGGCTCAGGATACGTTAGGGTGACATATCTCGCTTTGAAATGATAGGAGATCTGCACTATGCCGTATAGCGTGTTTGAGCTTTTTAAAGTGGGAATTGGCCCGTCAAGTTCACACACTGTAGGCCCTATGGTCGCCGCCCGATCTTTTATTGAAGCCATTGATCGGCTCGGGGTCTTGGTTGATGTCAGACGCATTGAAGCCAGGCTTTATGGCTCGTTGGCATTCACTGGCATCGGGCACGGATCGGACAATGCAATTTTACTGGGGTTAAGTGGAGAAAACCCCCACTTTATAGAACCTGACCAAGTGGCTCAAATTGTTGCTAATATTGATCAAACTAAGGCAATAAAGTTGGGTGGAACTCATTCCGTTCCTTTTAACCGTGAATTCGATTTGGTTTTTGATTATGGAAAACCTTTAGCTAGTCATTCCAATGGCATGAGGTTCATGGCCTTTGATGGGGATGGGAAGGTGATTTCGGATCAGGTTTATTATTCGGTTGGGGGTGGGTTTATTGCTACGGAGCAGGAGCTTGAAAATCAACAAGATGCGCGCGAATTAATGCGGAGCGCCCCGCATAATTTCAAATCCTCTGTTCAAATGCTTGAAATGGGCGCTGCGTCCGGTTTGACCATTTCTGAAATGATGCTGAAAAATGAAGTGTCGTTTCAGTCTGAAGACGATGTGTTGGCCGGAATTGATCGCATTTGGACCGTTATGCATAGCTGCATGGAGCGGGGGTTGGTTGCCGACGGGCATTTGCCGGGGGGGCTCAATGTGCGTCGACGCGCCAAACACATTCACAATGAATTGCTTAAAAATAGGGGCTCGAATGCAAAATTACCTCATGAATGTATGGATTGGATTAGCCTATATGCCATAGCCGTCAACGAAGAAAATGCATCAGGCGGGCAGATAGTAACAGCACCGACCAATGGTGCGGCGGGGGTTATACCTGCTGTTATTCGATATTATTTAGAATTTTGCCCCGGTGCAGATCAGCAAGGTGTCAGAACGATTTTGTTAGCGGCAGCTGCAATCGGGTCATTGATTAAATCGAATGCATCTATTTCAGGTGCAGAAGTCGGATGTCAGGGAGAAGTTGGGTCCGCATCTGCGATGGCGGCGGCGGGGCTCTGTTCTGCTTTTGGTGGCAACAATGCGCAAGTTGAAAACGCGGCTGAAATAGCTTTGGAACATCACTTGGGCATGACGTGCGACCCGGTTGGCGGATTAGTGCAAATACCCTGTATTGAACGCAACGCCATGGGGGCCGTAAAAGCCATTAATGCGGCTTCTTTGGCCTTGAAAGGCGATGGAATCCATTTCGTATCTTTAGACGCTGTTGTTGAAACCATGCGCCAAACGGGCGAAGATATGCAAAGCAAATACAAAGAAACAAGCCAAGGTGGGTTAGCGGTAAATGTTGTTGAGTGTTAATGTCATTTTATTGCATTCGTGTTTAGTTATGGATTAACGCCTTCTATATGTGTCGGTTCGCGGTTTGAATGAGATTTGATTGCATAAGTAGGGTTTATACGAATTATATGGAATTGATGAATGGGCGATAACGAATCGGATTTAACTGCGATTCCAGTTTGGCAATTGATTGCATTCCGCCAAGCGTTGTGGGCTGTGCCTGCTGCATTCTTGCTCGGTATTGTATTTTCTGGGGTATAATTTATCTCGATTTCGATAGTATGAAGAGGGCTCTGAAGGCCGATGCTTTGCAAACCGTTAATACCATGAAAAAGCCAGCAGTGGGGGCTGCTTTTGAATATGATGATTCGCTAGCGAAGGAAGTTGCGGATGAGTTGGTTTAATATCGGCCGATCGTTCGTATTCGTTTGGTTGATGATTCCCAAGGTGTGCTTGTCGATCACAAACACGCGCATATAAAAGATAAATATCCATGGCTAACGGAGCGGTTGTTTAGTTAGAACCAGGAATACAAGATCCAATTGTGCAGCCTTGCCGAGACAGGGTAAATCGTTGGTGAGTTGATTGTGGTCGTCGACCCTTTCGCAACGGCAGCAGTTTTTTATGACCGGGTCTTCGTTATTTTACCGTGGGGATTGTCCGCAATATTTTCATGGCTGCTCTGCTTACTGTTCTGTTCCTTTCATGCTGACGCGACCGTTACTTCATTTGATTATCAGAATGGGAAAGATCGATCTGAATGAGCCCGGAAACGCACAGTTATCTTTACCCGACAACAATCGTAAAGATGAACTTCAAGTATTGGCAGATTGGGAAAATCAGCTGTTGGGCTCGATCAGGCATTGCATGGAAGAGCGGCGTGGCGTTGAAGAAGATTTAAGACAGAAGAACAGAATTGTTGAAGCGACATTGCAAAATATGGACGAAACAATGATAATTCTGGGTTGTTCTTAGTAATTCGCGATACTGGAATTAGTATGCCAAGCGAAGAGATTGACCACGTCATGAACCCGTTTTTTCGGGTTGATGGCATGCTTGCTCGTTCACACGAACGCAGCGGGCTTGGATTGGCCTTGGTCAAATCTATGTTCGATATGCACAATGCAAAGATCAACATAAGTAGCGAATGTAACAAGGGAACGACGGTTAGGATTGAATTTTCCGTCCAAAGATCCGTCCCAGCAATTAAGATGCCTAACAAAAGCCGTTAATTATGAAATTCTTTTTTTATTAAAAATAGTTAGGTAAGGCCTTTGCAAGATTTGCATAAATCCGATCCCGTACGGAAACACCCAAGTCTGGTTTAATAAATGTTTGGCCGGTTACTTGTTCGAATAAGCGAATATATTTTTCACTAAATTCAATAATTGTCTCAGCCGGAATATCAGGGATTGGATCTTTGTAAGGGTCGCACCGTTCAGCGATCCAAAGACGTAAAAATTCTTTATCTAAGCTTTCAGGTTCTTTGCCTTGGGCTAGACGTTCTGCATAGGATGAGGCAATCCAAAAGCGGCTTGAATCTGGCGTGTGGATTTCATCCGCAATGGTGATGATGCCTTTTTCATCCAAGCCAAATTCATATTTTGTATCCACCAAAATCAAACCGTTTTTAGCGGCAATTTCACGCCCGCGAGCAAACAAAGCGAGTGACTTTTCTGAAACTTCGGTCCATTGGGCTTCAGTCAGTACGTTTTGCGCCAAAATTTGATCCGCCGTAATTGGTGCGTCGTGTTCGCCTTGGGCGGCTTTGGTTGTTGGCGTGATAATGGTTCCAGGAAGCTTTTGGTTTTTTGATAAACCTTCTGGGAATGCATGACCATAAAGGGTCCGCTCGCCGCGTTCATACATGGGCCAAATCGACGTTTCCGTTGAGCCTGTCATGTAATCGCGAACCACCATTTCAATCGGTAGCATCTCCAAATTTTTGCCAATTACAACGTTAGGGTCTGGCACGTTAAGAATGTGATTTGGGCAAATATCTGCGGTTTGTTCGAACCAGAATTGCGCCACCTGATTAAGAACTTGTCCTTTAAATGGAACAGCGGCCAAAACCTGATCAAAAGCTGATTGACGATCGCTTGAAATCATCACTCGTAGGCCATTGCTTAAACTATAGGAATCCCGAACTTTTCCATGCTCTTGGTTCGGAAGCTCGCTGAAGGTCGCATCTTCCAAGCAATTTGCAATAATGGCTTTGTTGTCTGTTTGGCTGCTCATGGCGGATTGTGCTCTTAATTCATTTGGAATGAGAAGGTGCACATGATGGTTACTTCTCATGGATTGGCAAGGCTTAACTGCCAAAATTTAATCTTTGAAGCCTTTAAACATAAAGCAGAAGGATAAGAATCCCGCTACAGACTAAAAGAATACCGCTGGTTTCTTTGGTGTTAGTTTTTTCTTTGAAGAACAATAGTGAGACAGCGAAGGTAAATAAGAGCTCAATTTGCCCAAGTGCCCGCACATAAGCCGCGTTTTGGATGGTCATAGCTGTGAACCAACCAGCCGATGCCGCCATGCCCGATAAGCCCACCCAAACGCTGATCCGCCATGATTTAAGGACTCGTATTAATTCTGTTGGTTCGCGGATCAATAAATAAACGGTCATAACCAACGTTTGAAAAACGGTCACACAGGCAAGTGTAAAGCCGGCTTGCATTAAAAAACCTTCCCCGCCCAAAGAAAGCGATGCTGCGCGGTAGCTAACGGCCGAAATACCAAAGCAGGCTCCGGATGCTAATCCGATTAGGGCGGGTTTACCGGTCCATGAGGTTAAAATCGTGCGCAAGGTCATGGTGCTTTCACGCGCTACCGATAAAACCACAACGCCGATCAAGCTGATAAAAATCGCCAGTAATGCGCCAATGCTGAGCGAATCGCCGAGCACAACGGCGCCAAAAATGGCGGCCTGAACGGTTTCAGTTTTTGAAAACGTCGTGCCGACGGCAAAGTTTTGAAACGAAAATGAGTAGACTAATAAAGCAGTCGCACTGATTTGGGTTAAGCCGCCGGTCACCATATAAGCGAAAAATCGCCCGTTTGGTGTGGGCCAATCGAAGCCGCCCCAAGTGTGCAATGAATAGGCATAAAGGGCCGCGAAAGGAACCGCGTAAATAAAGCGCGTCATTGTCGCACCCGACGTGCCCATGCGGCCTTTTAAATACTTTTGTAAAGAAGAGCGGACATTTTGCAAAAAAGCCGCCGCGATGGTGATAGGTACCCAAAGCTCAAACATTGTGTGAAACCCTTAAAGATCGTCAATTTTTATTTGGCTATGAAGATAGCATCGGAAACCATCTTTAAAAGCCGATATAAGAGCAAGCGGGACAGAGGTGCTGAATTGTCTTAAATGTAAGACCTTATGACAAAACCAATTTTCATCAGCCATCCTATCTATCGAAGCTCAACCTATGGTTCCGGCCATCCCTTGGCGATCCCGAGAGTCTCTTTGGCGACGGACTTGGTTAAGGCTTTGGGGTGGTTGGATAAGACTAATTACTTGGAAAGTCGCGAAGCGACACATGAAGAATTAGTTGAGTTCCATACGACTGATTATATTCGAGCCCTGATGAATGCCGAACGCTACCCCCCCTCAAAAACGGATCGGGCTCGTTATAATATTGGTATAAATGGAAACCCCATTTACCCTGAAATGTATCGTCGTCCAGCAATGGCGTGTGGTGGGGGGCAAATAGCGGCGAATCTATTAATGTCAGATGAGGCTTCGTGTGTTTTTAATATTGCCGGTGGCCAACACCATGGCCTAGCCGGTAAAGCCAGTGGCTTTTGTTATTTGAACGAGCCGGTTTTGACCATCCGGCGGTTTTTGGAACTGGGCGCCCGCCGGGTGTTTTATTTAGATATCGATGCTCATTTTGGCGATGGCACGCAATTGGCATTTCACGATGAAGACCGGGTTTACACGTTATCGGTTCATGAACAGGGGCGTTGGCCCCAAAGCCGTGGCGTTAAAGCGGGCGATCCTGGTTCCGTTGAAGATCGGGCGGGTGGGATGGCTCGAAATTTACCGGTCCCCAAAGGTCTGAACGATACGGAGTTTGATTATTTAATCGATACGGTTGCACTGACATTGATAAAAAGTTTTGCGCCCGATGTGATTTATTTGCAATGTGGTGTTGATGCTTTGGCCGATGATCCGCAAAGCAAATTGGAATTATCAAATAGGGCCATTTGGCGAGTTGTTGACGAGCTGAAGCAATTGGGGTTGCCGTTAATGGTATCGGGCGGGGGCGGCTATAACCCCTTTAGTGTTGGTCGATGTTGGGCCGGGGTTTGGGCTCAATTAAACGGCATTGAAATCCCAACTGTTCTAAACGGAGACGCAGAACGGTTGTTGCGCGATGTGACATGGCATCACCGCAAAGCCAAATCGCCGCCGGACCGGTGGTTTGCTGAGCTTGCCGATGCCCCCAACCAAGGCCCCATCCGAGGTGAGGTTTATGATTTGGCTGAGAAATCTCTAAACAACTGAAATTCGGGGTTTAAGCTCAGCCTTTGGCTGACTATGTTTATAGAAACACATTGGAGAAACATACATGTCGACTGCGAATTTGAAGCCACCTCATGCTGAAAAGCGCCCAACCACCATTACTCAGCACGGTGTAGCGCTCAGCGATAACTACGCATGGCTGAAAGATGAAAACTGGCAACAGGTGATGCACGACCCAAGCGTTTTGCAATCTGATATCCGGGACTATTTAGAAGCGGAAAATGCTTACGCCAAATCGGTCTTGGCCCCAATGGCTGAATTAACTGCTACTTTATTTGATGAAATGAAGGCTCGGATTAAAGAAGATGATGCATCGGTTCCAACGCCAGATGGGGACTATTTGTATTTCAGTAAATATGTGTCGGGCGGTCAACATCCGCATTTATGCCGGGACGCCAAAGCCGGTGGAGCTGCGGAAGTCATATTAAACGGCGATAAAGAAGCCGAGGGGCAAAAATATTTCAAACTAGCAGGCGTCACGCATAGCACAGATCATAGCCGCTTGGCTTATAGTGTTGATCTGAACGGGTCTGAAATTTACGTCATTAATGTTAGAGATATAGCCACCGGTTCCGATTTGGATGATGTGATCACGGGCGCTCATGGGGCGGTCGAATGGGCCAATGACAATCAAACCCTGTATTACACAGTTTTGGACGATAATCACCGCCCCTGCGCCGTTATGCGCCATGCCTTGGGCACCCAGCAAAGCTATGACCAAGAGATTTACCGTGAAAATGATCCGGGATTCTTTGTCTCTATCGACAAAACGGAAAGCGGCAAATACATCCTTATTCAAGCCCACGACCATCAAACGTCTGAAGTTTATTTAATCGATGCAGATCAACCGAATGCTGTTCCCGTTGTGGTTGAACCGCGCCAAATGGAACACGAATATGAAGTCGCGCATCACGGGGATCATTTATTAATACTGACCAATGCAGATGGCGCTGAAGATTTTAAAATTGTTCAAACTCCAGTTACAAACCCGGGCCGCGAAAACTGGGTTGAAGTTACCCCGCATCATCAGGGAAGTTTGATTTTGGGCGTGCAAATATTTGCAGATTTTTGGGCCCGAATTGAGCGTGTCGAAGGTTTGCCCAAAATTGTTATCACTGAGTTTGTGTCGAATACATCACACGACATTACGTTTGATGAAGATGCCTATGGTTTGGGATTGTTGGGGGGGTATGAATATAAAACAACTGTTTTGCGGTTTACTTATTCATCCTTGACAACGCCGGAACGGGTATATGATTATAACATGGCAGAGCGCACACGCGATTTGCGCAAAGAACAAGAAGTTCCATCAGGTCATAATCCTAATGATTATGTAACAAAGCGTATTTTTGCCCCCGCTTTTGATGGTGCCCTTGTTCCTATTTCATTGTTGTATAAAAAAGACACACCATTGGATGGGGCTGCCCCTTTATTGTTATATGGCTATGGCTCTTACGGTCATGCCATCCCAGCATCATTTTCTACGGCCCGATTAAGCTTGGTTGATCGGGGTTTTGTTTATGCCATTGTCCATGTTCGGGGCGGTATGGAAAAGGGCTCGGCTTGGTACAAAGCCGGGAAGCGAGAGTTCAAGAAAAATACCTTCAGCGATTTTATTAGCGCTGCCGGCCATTTGATTGAGACGGGTTACACATCAAAAGGCAAAATCGCTGCCCACGGCGGATCAGCAGGTGGAATGCTGATGGGAACGGTTGTGAATTGGGCCCCTAAATTGTTTGGCTGCGCTGTGGCTGAAGTGCCGTTCGTCGATGTGCTAACCACCATGAGCGATATTACTTTGCCGCTAACCCCGCCGGAATGGCCCGAATGGGGAAACCCGATTGAGGATGCGGAGGCGTTCAGTTATATTCGATCCTATTCGCCCTATGACAATGTCCGCGCACAAGAGTATCCGGCTTTGTTCATTTCAGCTGGCCTGACCGATCCGCGCGTCACCTATTGGGAACCGGCGAAGTGGACTGCAAAACTTCGGGAATTAAAAACTGATGATAATTTGTTGGTCCTAAAAACCAATATGGATTCTGGGCACGGGGGTGCAGCGGGGCGGTTTGATCGCTTGAAAGAAACGGCAGTGGCCTATGCCTTTGTGATTTCTGAATGTGGGAATTAGAGAGTCTAGGCCCTATTTTTTTAGCGGGTTGGCCGCCTTTGAGACCGCATCATGTAAAACGTCGCGCACTTGATTTTCGTCGCAGCCCATTAAAAGGGCATCTTCTAAAACGTCTTGGCATTCTTGGCGCAGAAGGCTCAGGTTGTCATTGAGAAGGGCAATTTTTTCTGCGCAAGACACAGGCGTGCCATCGGTTTGAATCCAATCTATTTTTATTTGATCCTTTGGGCGGCGCATTGAAAAATCCTCATGAGTTCAGTTGATCTACATATAAGCCGATTTTTTTTGAGATGCGAGGACCTAACGGAATTATGTCAGGTTCGTGTAAGAGTATACAAAGTTAAGTCACGCGGTTTTGCTTTTTAGGGCTTCATCGGGCCACGGAAAATCATCATCTTCATCATCGTCAATAATATTATAGATCGGGGTTTCTTGTTTATTTGTTGGAATGCCCTCAGCTAGAGCATTTTCCCAATCCAGTTGGGTTGCGTTTCTGGGCTGATAAATC
This sequence comes from Rhodospirillales bacterium, assembly GCA_028825025.1. Taxonomy (GTDB): domain Bacteria; phylum Pseudomonadota; class Alphaproteobacteria; order Rhodospirillales; family Casp-alpha2; genus JABMNT01. The sequence goes on from JAPKAX010000041.1 coordinate 14,581, forward strand.
TCGACAATATCTTTTGCTCGGTCTAAATTCTTTTGCGTGGTAGCGGCCATGCGGGTGGCACCTAATTTTTGATAAACTTCTAGGGCACTTTTAAAAGCAGCCAAGGACGCTTCAAGGCGCTTAAGGCTCCGGGTTTGTTTGCCAAGTAAAAAGAGGGCGCTTCCTAAGTTGTTTTGGCTGGCGGCCCATGCTTTAGGGACGCGTTCAAAGTCACGAACTTCCAAAACGCTTCTGCACGCATTGACCGCGGTTGCCAAAGCATCCGGGCTTTGTTGAAGCCCCCCTAACACTTGCGCTACTTGGGCAAAGTGGCTCATGATTTCAGCCCACCGCAATGGGTTTTGGTCTTTTGTATATACCCGCAAAGCCAACTGAAAACAGCGCAACGCCTGCCTGAGTAGCTTCGTATCGCCATCATCGAACCCCAATCGATAATACACGAGGCCTAAGCGATTTTGAAGAATTGCCCATGCTTGGCCGTGGCGGTCTTGAGTATGCCCGGTTAGGGCTTCGGTTAATTCAAGGATGGCTTTTGCAAGGGCTTGGGGGTCATGATTTCGTTCGGCTTCAATATGAGTGATGCTGGCTAAATGCTTTTTAACTTGGGCCCATTCAACTGGAGCCGTGTCTAAATTTAAACTCCCCAATGCCAATTGATATTGGGTTTCAGCCTTGGATAATAGCTCAGGATTGAACCCGGGCTTCGATGCGGCGGCGATGGCATTTCCATAGCACAAATACAGGCATGATTTTTCACGGCTTGAAAAGTTATTGGGGATATTATTAAAGGCTGCATTTGCAGTGTTGAGTGCATTGAAAAGCGCCGATGTGCGCATTTGACGTTTGTCGGCGGTTTTGGGCAAGACGGCGGCAAGGCAAACCGTTCGCAACAGATCTGCCATTGATGCACCGAAGTCTATGGGTAAGGCTAACGTGGTTTCTAACTGAAAAGCCCCTGGTGCTTGTTGGTCCCAGTTTGCGCGGGCGACGAAATACAAATGCATCACCGTTTCTGATTCAAGGACACGGCCCCAAACCAGTAAATCAGCGGATTGATCGGCCAAAAATTGCCGGGCAGCAACAGTAAGCCGAGCCAATTGGCTTGGAGCGTCCGCACTTGGATTGATCGACAGAACTTTATTGATGCCCCGTGTTTGGAGCTCTTGCGTATTGCCAATAGCGGAAATGATATGACGTGAATGTTTTTCGCCGCCAGGGCCAGATAATCGGGCGACACGAATACCGATACGTTCATAATCCGTTCCTGCGCCTTCCATAAGGCGGCGCAAAAGACCGGGATTGCTGTACGTTTGTTTCTTTGGTGTGGCCTGAAGGGCGGCAGCGCTTCCTGAAAAGGTTTGCATTAATTGATTAAGGATGCTGGGCGAAGATGCAGTTAGGGGGGCGTTGGGGATAAGTGCGGGAACGGCGTTGGCTTGAACGCTGCGAACGACGGTGCGGCCGTTGGCGCGTGCTGTAAAAAGGCGGATTCCAGATGTCGTGTCGCTATCCCCACCAAAGGAGTTACCCGATTGGATGGCCCGCTCTCGCACGTATTTTCCGTCGCGTTTTACCAAAAGGTCAACAGCGCCAGAAATAAGCTCAAAGACGTCCTCTCCGGAATCCCCGTCCCGGAAAATAACAGTCCCATCGGCAAATACTTTTTTATCTTGGGCCACGCCTAGGCTCCGATTGTCGTTTATTGCCAGTCGACACCATGCAAATTACACATAGCAATACAAAAACTAGATTATCAGAGATACCCTACTGAACTGTTAACGGCAGCGTTTTTTTTGGAAGAAATAAACGAACCGACTTCGTCTGGTGTTTAGAGGCGGATTGGTTTCAGTTGGGATAAGTTCAGATCCTCGCGCAGCGCTTTGCGGATGTCGATAAAGACTTGCTTCCAATTGCCCGGTTGGCGTTGCCGAAACAGCCGCATGGATGGATACCAGGGGGATTCAGACGTTTCAACCATCCAGCGCCAATCAGCTGCAAACGGCAAAGCAAACCACACCGGCTTGCCCATAGCACCGGCTAAATGGGCAACGGCGGTATCGACTGTGATCACCAGATCAAGTTGTTGGATCAAGGCTGCTATATCAACAAAATCGTTCAACCTCGATCCCATTTCAATAACCAAAGCACTGCAACCGTTTTCTTTGATGTCGGCTTCGTGCACGCCTTTTTGCAGGCTATATACGCTAACGCCAGGAACTCCCAACAGCTCAATAAAATGTTTAAAATCACACGATCTATTTATGTCGTTGGTGTAAGTTGGGCGCCGGGCCCAAGCAATGCCAATTTGGCGCTGATGATCCATCGAAGTCGGCAATTGAATAGAAAACTCCTCTGGAGGGCTCATGTAAGGGGTCTTATTCGGAAGGGATTCCAAAATTGTCTTAAACACCCGCGCTAATGACATCATTGCGATATGACAGTCGTATTTAGGCAATGCAGAACCGACGTTAATTACTTTA
>JAPKAX010000281.1 GCA_028825025.1 Rhodospirillales bacterium
TTGTTCCAGTATAGTTAAGTTTGCTTTCCCAATATAATACAACAATAGGCAGCTATTGCTTGACCCCTTGTCCTTTGAAATAAGAATTGGATTGCAATTTTTAGCTAAACAAATATCTCAGGTTACTCGTCTAGCTCAGATTGTACGTCGGCCCAGAAAGTGGTCGATATACACGGGCATAAGCAATGCGTCAAATGTGGGATCAATGTATCATCCTGTTGTTCTGGTGAACAGATGACAGAGTATGGAATCGATGACGTGGTAAGCGATACGAAATAAAACAATTTGCTCGTAGTCTTCCATTCCATAGAACTTCTGCTACGTTTTATCTATGAAAAACCTACTCCTCATATCCGCACTACCATTCTCATCAGTATTCTTCTCATCACCTTTCTATGCGAAAATCGAATAAGTCTTTAACCCAACTAGCTTTGGCTTCATTCGTCTTAAGATAATAAACTAATCTCGAAAGTTAAAGCTACCGCCATCTACAAGCTTCCAATACACATCAAGACGTTGGTCAGCTACACTTTCATCCCGTAAAAGGGCTCCGGGCTCTACCTTAGGATAAATTTGATCTACTAAACGTATATCGCTACCCGAAAGCCGCCGGACAATGTGCCGCCTTGTAAGAAACTGAGGATGTTTTAATCCAGAAGCACCAATTAATTCACTAACTGCAACAAGTGTGTTGTGATGAAAATTCCTGACTTGCACAGCCTTTTTTTGAATATCTAACGCACGGTAGCGACGAGGATCCATGGTAGCTATACCGGTAGGACATTTACCAGATGCACAATCGCGGGCTTGGATACAACCCAGCGAAAACATAAACGGTCGCGCCATATTTATCCAATCAGCTCCTAACGCACAATGCTGAACTATATCATATGCACTAACGATCTTTCCCGAGGCGGCAATTTTTATGCGACCACGTAAACCTGCACCTATTAATGCGTTATCAACAAACACTAATGCATCTTTGAGTGGAGAGCCTAGATGATCAGTAAACTCGACAGGAGCTGCTCCAGTCCCTCCTTCAGCGCCATCAACAGTAATAAAGTCTATATATTTTTGCCTATTCACCATGGCTTTGACGATAGCTATGAACTCCCAGGGATGGCCGATGCAAAGCTTTATGCCTATTGGCTTTCCACCACTTAGTTCTTTCAACTCCAACGCAAATGTTAGCAATTCATCAGGAGTGGAAAATTCAGGATGTGACGCAGGTGAAATACAGTCTTCTCCCCTTTTAATGCCTCTAGCTAGAGCTATCTCAGCTGTAACCTTATTACCAAGTAGCATTCCGCCGTGTCCTGGCTTAGCACCTTGGCTTAGTTTAATCTCAATCATTTTTACTTGTTCAAGCTGGGATTTTTTTTTGAATAATGCCCGATCGAGGTGTCCGTCAGATTTGCGGCACCCGAAGTAGCCAGTTGAAATCTGCCATACTATATCTCCACCACCAGCCTGATGATATTTTGATAATGAACCCTCACCGGTGTTATGGGAGAATTTACCTAGAGCTGCACCAGCATTAAGTGAATGGATTGCACTAGGTGAGAGTGAGCCAAACGAAGTCCCAGAAATATTTAAAAGTGACATTTGGTGGGCCTTATCTCCCTCACCAACCTTTATATAAAATTCGTCTGTGTCAGGGTGTATTGGCGATAATGAGTGATTAAGCCAGGTAAAATTTTCTTCATACATATTTTCAATTGAACCCAAGGGCCTAGCCGCTAAAAGAGACTTTGAGCGTTGGTAGACCATAGACCTTTGATTTCGTGAGTAGGGGAGTTCGTCATTATCATTTTCCCAAAAATATTGGCGTAGCTCAGGACGAAAGCTCTCTAGAAGATACCGCATGTGCCCGATGATCGGAAAATTTGCACGAAGCAAACTTGATTTTTGAAAAAAATCAAAAATGCCAATAGCTGTAAAAATTATAGTAATCACAAGAACTGGAGATAGAAAATGAAAATTAATTACTAATGGTATTAAAACTACCGACCCAATAGCAGAATAAGCCAGTGGAGAATAACGCCCCCAAATTAAATCCATGAATACACCTTTAACAATTAATTTTAATTATAATTAAACTCATATATCTGATGTTATTACTACAGAAATCTGCACAAGAAGAATGAATTTTCCGAACACCGCATCGTGATTTCTATTATAAATTCTAACCACGTAACTGAAAAAATCTGATTAATAAGTAACTTATGATGAACCCAAAGCGGTCTTTTCCCATCATTAGTTTTCCGGTTAAGCGATCATCAGGTCGACGAGGGAGGCGACATCCGCCTCATCCTCAAGTTTGTCGAATCGTTCGATTAGGGCCTCAATTTGCGCCTCTGGGATTTCGGGACGGGCTGAAGCGCAATTGCGGCTGAATTTAGCTAAGTGTTCATCCCGGGTTAGCGGGTTCAAGGGGCTGCCCAACACGAAGTCCCGTGAGGTCGAAAAAGCAGCCCCATCCTTAAGTGTGACGCTGACAGTTATAGGCGTCCAAACGTTCGGATCTGGATTTTCGTCGACAATTAATGTCACTCGCTCGGCCAACTCGAGGATCGTGGTGTCGGTTAGAGCCACGGGCCTGAAATGCGCAACTTCAACCGTTCCATGGGTGAATGCTCTTGCCGCAGCATATGCGCCGCACAACCGCGCATAATTGGGTGTCATCGAAGTGTTTGGACGACGTCCCACAAGCTGGTCAATCAGCGGCGGCACAGCACAGACGATCGTCTCGATGTCGTCGGCATTGATATTGTGAACTCTGCGCAGACCAAGGCAGCTGTCGATTATGCCGTGCGTGGCGCGGCCGGACGGAAAGGGTTTGTGTGCAACTTCGGTGATCCGCCAAATCTTGCCGAGGTTATCCAGCATATCGCCCAGATCATAGCCCTCTTCGATCATATTGAGGTAACCAAATTCACCCTCGATGATTTGGCGTGGGCCATTGACACCCGCCGCCGCCAGATCGCAGGCTGAAATCGCGTTCCGCGCGGCAAAGCCCATCTGTACTGCCAACAACGAGGAACCCTCCGCATGGGCCTGCATCGTGCCACCAACCTGACCGTAAGCGATTGAACAGGCCTGGAGCAGGCGTTCCCGATCAAAACCCATGAGCTTCCCGACGCCCATCGTCGCGGCGAAAGTGCCAGCAGTCGCCGGTCTGAAAAATTTCAACCTAGTGGTCGCTGCAACGCCCAGAACGCAGGCCACATCGACACCCAACGCAACGGCTAATATCAAGTCCTTGCCACTAACGTTCCCCTGGCGTTCGGATATTGCTGTGGCGGCAGCCAGAACGACGCTGACGCAATGAACAACGGCGCCTTCATGGATGCAGTCGAATTCCGAATTATGTGTCTGAAAGGCGTTGAGGAATGCCACTGCCGGGGCTGGCAAACGTTCGCCGGAGACCCAGACGCGTGCATCTGGAGCCTGTCCCCAAAGCCCTGCGGCGCGACGTAATTCATCTACTTGTGGCGCCGCGCTGCCGACAATCCCGACCCCGAAACTGTCCTGGATGAAGGTACGCGTCGCGGCGATGACCTCAGGGGGTAGATCTTCGTACTTGGCATTGGCAACGTAATCGACGAATGTTTCGATGGCGTCCATTTGAATC
>JAPKAX010000282.1 GCA_028825025.1 Rhodospirillales bacterium
AAACAGGTCAATTGGACGCGGGTTCCTGAAATAAATATGCGAATCCGCAACGACGAGTTCGAGCCGATGATAGTGCAAATGACCCAAGGTTGGCCCTATACGTTTAGAATCAGAAACCGCGATGGCCGCGCGCATTCATTTAATGCCAAAAATTTTTTCAAAAACGTCGCCATGGTTCGCATCACCATTGATGGCAAGCGCCAAGACGAAACCTGCTTTGCTAGCCTTGAAATCCCAGCCCATACCACAGCTGAAATGCAATTGGTTGCGGCGGTTGATGGGCATTTTGATTTCCACGATAACTGGTTGCCAGCTCAATCGTTGATTTCTGGCGGTGCGGACGGGGTTATTATTGTTGAAGAGCGCCGAAAAGCGCGCTGAAATTAGGCTGTAAATTTTTTTGTGATTGGTGTGTTGTTGGGGTTGGAGTCTTCGGAGCAGGTTTGTTATAGTATCTCCGGAAAGTCGGCGTTGGACAGGTTCCTCGCGAACCCGGTCAGATCCGGAAGGAAGCAGCCGCAACGAGATTTTGCCTGGGTCAGTGTCCGGCTTTCCACCTAAAGCGTTTTAAATGGTGAACATAGCCCTTAATTTTATAGCCCTTAAATAAACGGTATAGCCATGAATGATGTGGACCCTTCGGTTTCAACGACAACGCCCGAAGGCTCTGCGACTGAGGCTTACCGGGTTCTTGCACGCAAATACCGCCCCACCACATTTTCAGGTTTAATCGGCCAAGACGTTCTTGTCCGAACTTTAACTAATGCCTTTCAATCCGGTCGCTTGGCCCATGCGTTTATTTTGACCGGTGTTCGGGGTGTTGGTAAAACCACAACGGCGCGGATTGTTGCCCGGGCACTCAATTGCATTGGTGCGGACGGAAAAGGCGAGCCAACGACGGAGCCTTGTGGTGTGTGTGTGCATTGCACCTCGATCGCGAATGACCGCCACGTTGATATTTTGGAAATGGATGCCGCCAGCCGCACCGGCGTTGATGACATTCGGGAATTGATCGAAGGTGTGCGCTATCGGCCGACATCAGCGCGTTATAAAGTCTATATTATTGACGAAGTTCACATGCTGTCGAAAAACGCATTTAATGCGTTGCTGAAAACTCTTGAAGAACCGCCAGAGCATGTAAAATTCATTTTTGCGACCACGGAAATTCGTAAAGTACCGATTACGGTGCTCTCTCGGTGCCAGCGTTTTGATCTCAACCGGGTCGAGATTGATGAGCTATCGAAGCATTATAACGGTATTGTTGGCAAAGAAGGCGCATCGATTTCAGATACAGCGTTGCATTTGATCGCCCGCGCTTCTGATGGTTCTGTGCGTGATGGATTGAGCTTGTTAGATCAAGCCATATCGCAAGCTGAAGGTGAAATCACTGAGCCGCAGGTTCGTGAGATGCTCGGCTTAGCGGATCGTTCACAGACGTTCGAGTTATTGGAAGCCGTCTTATCTGGGGCTATTGCGGATGCCTTGGGGCATTTTGACCGTCAATACCGCGATGGTGCTGATCCGGTTGCGTTGTTTGAAGACTTATTAGAAATCACCCACTTTTTGACACGTATAAAAGTTGTGCCAACGGTTGCTGATGTTCCGGGCGTGCCAGAGATCGAGCGGACCCAAGGCAAGGCCATGGCGTCAAAACTATCAATGGCATCATTAGCCCGCACGTGGCAAATTTTACTTAAAGGGTTAAGTGAAGTGCGTATGGCCCCGTCGCCCAAACAAGCGGCTGAAATGGTCTTGGTGCGCTTGGCTTATACGGCTGACTTGCCGACACCCGAAGAAGCCATCCGTAAATTATCAGAAGGGCAATCGCCGGTACCAGCTGGGCCACCCGCTGCGCCCGCGTCAAGTCCAGCGCCAAATCCTCTGGGAGCACAGGCAATGGCTGCTAATGGTGGCGGCAGTGCGCAGGCACAATCCGCCCCTCAACCGGCACCAGAGCCTGAAACCGCATCCGAACCACAAGCCGCTGCCCGCCCCGAATTGGCAAGCTTTGAAGAAGTTTTGGCTTTGGCTGATGAGTTGCGTGAAGGTATGCTTAGAACCCATTTGATTTCGGATGTGCGCTTGGTTCATTTTGAGCCGGGACGCATAGAATTTAGCCCCGGCCCCCATGCGCCGCGCGATTTGGCTCAATCATTATCGGCCTTTTTGAAAAAACATTCCGATCTACGCTGGATGGTCAGTGTTTCTGCTGAACAAGGCGGCGATACGATTTCAGAACAGCGGGAGACGACGCTTGAAGATTTGCGGGCAGAAGTATCCGCAGAGCCGTTAATCAAGGCTGTGTTGGAAATGTTCCCGGGCGCTATATTAGATGAAGTCGTTAAAGACGATGTCTTAGTTCCAGAGCCGGTAATCGAAAGCGATGACGATAATTTTGATGAATTAGACGATTAAATTAAGTGACTAAATTAGGATTTTAAAGATGTACAAACTTCACTACTCCCCTGGAAACGCCAGCTTTTCTCCTCACGCGATTATCAATGAGGCGGGTGTTGATGTTGAATTGGTTCTGGTTGATCGGGCCACAAACGCACAAAAAAGTCCTGAATATTTGAAAATTAATCCAGCCGGGCGCATCCCAACGCTTGAAGATGGCGACTTGGTGCTGTTTGAATCCGCCGCTATTTGTCTGCATTTGGCCGACAAGCATCCAGAAGCAAACTTGGCGCCCGCGCTGGGGACCGATGCCCGCGCGCACTTTTATAAATGGATGATGTATTTCACCAATACGATCCAGCCTGATGTCCTGATTTATCACTACACCGCGCGCTACACCACCGACGAAGCTGGCGTTCCCGGCATGAAGGCTGGCGCGCATGAGCGAATCAACAATTGGTTTGATATTATTGAAGAAAACATGGGTGCCGGGCCGTATGTGTTAGGTGATACCTTCAGCGCTGCAGATATTTATTTGACCATGTTGTGCCGTTGGGGCCGCTTGCAAGATCCAAAACCGGCATCTAGGCCGAAGGTTGGTAAATTAGTTGAGTTAGTTTTGGCCCGCCCGGCAATCCAAAAAACCATTGAAGCAGAAGGCGTTAAAGGCCCGTTTTTAGGTTAACGTTCCTTAAGCACCATTGTGAATTGATTGTTCGGTGATTGAACCCATGCGTCTAAAAACGCGCTTAAATGTTGGCGTTCATTGCTTTCGGCCTCAATCATTGTAATCACGTCCGATACGCAGCGGTTATAACCATCCAAATCAATGTCACCCCGGTGCATCATGACGCGGAGATAGACCAAGTAGGTGTTAAGATATTGGTTTTGCAATAATTTTGGACGTCCTGCACTTTACCCTGATCGATCATTTCAAATACTTTTGAGCCATTGACACCAAATTTACTGGGTAATCCAAAGACCGAGCACACTTCGTTCAATTTAACCCGCGCCGACGCCCCATAATCTGACAATTGTTCAATCAAATCGCAATGCCAATTCGCGCTATTGCGGCTGGAATAGCTGTTGCATTTATCGTCTGTTTGCTACAGTCACGGGGAATTGATGTCGTGGACCATGGCCCGATATTTAAGCACGGGTAAATCAAAGCCGCGGCCGTTGTAGCTAACCAACCGAGGGCGCAGACGTTCAAAAT